>JAIBAQ010000220.1 GCA_019695095.1 Candidatus Hydrogenedentota bacterium | reverse complement strand
CCTCCTTCCCCAGTCTTTGTAAGATTCGATAGCAGATCATCCGCAATAGGGGGGATCCTTGGATCTGGAACATGTGCCGCAGCGGCCAGCGCCACCCAAACGATTGGCAAATCCGGTGGTTCGGCAGTAACTGCCTCGTGAAGTTTGCCGTAGATATAGTCTGCTGTATCCTTGGGCAAAGCAGCCAAGTATGCCCTTTGCATTTCATCGCATTTGGCCAAATACTCTGAGTATGGACGACCCGCGAATTCTCTCGCGTCAGGTATGCTGAGAATTACTCCTTGAACTATCCCATAGAGTCTTGGCTCTCGCTGCATTGCATCTAACACAAAGGCGGGAGGCTTAGGGCCGGAAATGGGTAATGCCGAAATTGACGCGACTATCATTATGATGGCGTTGTTCAACTTCGTGTGCCCTCGTACATACAACTTGAACCGATGTTACAAGCCAGCATTAATGCTTCTCCGACGCGGTGTTTCTTAAGTAATACAAGAACCCATCTTCCGCGCCGATGACGAGGTCCGGTATCGCGTTATGGTCCCAATCGACAATGGCCGGGCAGGTATCGTGTCCGGCAAGTTTTCGCGTATCGAGCGGCCCTTCGTTCTTGAACGCCCAGGCGTCGCCCTTGCCAACGTTGCGCAGGAAGTCGATGTTCTTGCCATCGAGCAGAATGTCCAATCGGCCGTCCTGGTCCCAATCCACGAACGTCCACTTGCGCCGTCCGCTCTTGCCTGCGATCTTCTCGTTGAGACGCAGCGGTTCGCCGTTCTCATTCGTGAATATACGCTTGCCGGGCCGCAGCTTGCGCGTGTCACCCCACTTGGCTCCCTCGAAGAAGGCGAGATACCCCTCCGTGTCGAGTACCACCAAGTCGTTCTGCCCGTCTCGATTCAAGTCCAATACACGCGGGCTCGTGCGCCACTGCGTGACAAGCTGCTTGCCTTTGGGATTCCACCATAGCCAGGCGGGCTTCGGCGTTGCCCCCTCCCACTCCACTTCGATGGGCTGCGCTTCGGCCAATGCAGGAGCGCCTTTCGTGCCCGTGTTCCGGTACCAGAGTATCTCGCCCCAAATACTGTTGATGAGGATGTCCTTGAGTCCATCCTGATCCCAGTCGGCCACTTCCGGCACCGTATATCCCCACTTCGCCTCGCAGGGACCTTGAATCGAGCCGTTTGAACCGGCTTGAATGCGAATCGCGCGGCCACCGGCTTCCAGACGCGCGGGCTTCGCCCACTTCGGCGGATTGCCTCCATCGAGATTCTCAACGAAGTTGATGAATCCCGCCGTATCGCCAACGATGAGATCGTCATCGCCGTCCTGATCCCAATCGACACCGCACGGCGTGGCAAGCGCACCGACCTTCACATCCGCTGCTTCTTGCTGAAAGAACACGGGAGGCAGAAAGTCCGGCGTACCTTGTTCTACCTTACCGGTGCATTCAATCAGGGCAACGCGCCCGTCTTCCTGCGCCGCGACCAGGTCCATGTCCCCATCCTTGTCCCAATCGAATGACGCGATGCGTACCATCTCTAGTTCCATGCGGATTGTCTCGCCCGCATGCGATACGTAACGCCCCTCCGCATAACGGGGCGCCGTGCGTGTTCCCACATTCTCGAAGTACGTGAACTTGTCCAGGAATTCGCTGCAGATAAGGTCAAGGTCACCATCGCCGTCCCAGTCATTGAAACTCGGACTCGGCGATCCGAACACATCCAGCGGCTTGTCGCCCGCCGTGAGTTGCACGGCCTCGGCATACGCGGGCGCATCGTTCGTCCCGGAATTTCGCATGAAGTACACATACGCGTGAATCGGACCGTTGGTCCATTCGCCTCGCGCGTTGTACGCATTATCCCACCCGTACTCGCGCCAATCGCTCGCTCCGATGACGAGATCGACGACGCCGTCGCCGTCGTAGTCGCAGAATCCCCATTGATTGTCGCGTCCGATAAAGAACGTGGGCTTGTAAGGTACCGGAACTGGCTTGTCGAAACCGCTCTTCAGGAAATAGGGATAGACGCTCTCGGGCGTCGCAACGATTAGCTTGCCGTTGACGTAGGAGGCAACCGTATCGCGCTTTCCATCCGCGATACGCACGCCTGCCTTGAAGACCGGGAATTTCTCATTGCCGCCCGTCGCATTTTCGAAGAAGTAGGTACCGTTGTACGGCACATCGGCGGTTGCCACGACAAGGTCGTTGTCGCCATCCCCGTCATAATCGCACGGTACGGGTTGCCCCCAGAGGCCCACGCCGAGGTCCACAACCAAGCCTGGATTGTTGTACGGCAGCCGCTGGAGCAAAGAATCATCTGCGGCAAACGAACTTGCGACGAGAACAAGCGCGGTAGCAACCATGAGCAATCTCCCCTAATCAGAATGCAGGGTCATTCTAGCTCGGTAAGACGGCTATGTCGATTTAAGGTATAGGCTCTCGCACTGCCCTCTGCGACTATCTCGCGGTGCAGACCTTTGCCCGCAGCGCATCCAGCATCTTCGCACGGCTCAACGGTTTCACGTTGTTCACAATCGCATCGCGCATCGCCTTGCCCTGCTCGGTGTCCTGCGGATACGACAAGAACTCGAGTGCGATCCCAAGACGCTCAGCGACACGCGCGGCAATCACCGGCCACACGGCTCCAATGTCTCCGATAATCGGGATGCTCCCCTCGTGCCGCGCGAAACCTGACATTTCCATGCGGAACGGCACCTTGAACAACTTGGTCTTGGGCAGTCCGTTAGCTATAGCCTGCTGCACTGCACCCGCGGACTGCTCCGCCTCGTACACACGTTCCAACGCTGGGTCGAGGTCGATGCGTACGAGCGTCTTCCCTTCCAACGAGTACGTGTAATGTCCCATCCACGCGGACCACATTCCATGTCCTGTGTAGCGCTCGAAAGGCCCGTCATGTATCTCCTGCGTCAGGGCGACCGCGGATTCAACAATCACGTCGGCGTCGTCGAGCATGTGCGCGAGCCGCGTCGCGCGTTCGTGCATGCTGATGCTGTCGCCAATGCACAGACCGACCATGCCGCCGCCCACCAACTGCGGAATCGTGACTTGAACGGGCAGGCCCATCTTCGCGCCGATGCCAATCATCGTGCGTTCATCTGCTCCGAGCCCTGCGACTTCCTCAAACGACAGGCCATTGCCTCTGGCCAACGTCGCAATTTCCATGGAAAGCGTTTCGAGCCACAGCCCCATCGGATATCCGAGGTTACCCGCCGCCTTGATGATGGTCTTCCCTGCCGCGCGCTGCAGTCTGGAAATCAACTCCATATCCACGGACATATGCTTCTGAAGCTCCGCGAAGACATCCTCGTCCATCAATGTAAGCTCGAACTCTCCGCCTCGCGGAAGGAAACGTGCTCCAACCCCGACTACTTCTCCCGGACAACGCTTCACCTTGTCGAGCGTTCCTCCCATTTCGTGCGCCACCACCGCGGAACTGGTCGACACTCCGTCGATGATGCCCACCCGCATGAGTTCGGCAATCAGCGTGGTTACTCCCTCGTGCACGTTTGGTCCGCTGCCCGTGACAACCGCGACGCGCCCCCCTCGTTCCTTAGCACGGACGATGGCATCCACCGTCTTCGCCACGCGCTGCCGCGCCAAATCGTCGAGCCGCTCCTCGACCGCCTTCAAAGCCTGTGTGTCGATCACGTCGTGTAGCCTCCCCTGTACTTCTTACACCAATCCCCGCTCGCGCAACATCTCTTCCGCCCGAGCCAAATCCCCCACGGTATCCACGCTGAAACCGCTGAATTCCCGGTCTTCGACCCGCGACTCAACAACTCGGATCCGCATGCCATGCTCCAGCCAGCGCAGTTGTTCCAACGATTCCACCCGTTCCAGGGTAGTTGGCGCTAGCTGAGTAATGCGCTTCAGGGCCTCGTGCCGATAAACGTATGTTCCCACATGCTCGAATATCCCGTGCGGCACCGCCTCACGCGGATAGGGAATGAGAGAACGGGAGAAATACAAAGCGTTACCCGCCAGATCCGTCACGACCTTCACCACGCTGGGATTGTGCAAGTCTTCCCCATCAGGCAACCGGTACATCAACGTGGAAAGCTCCAGGCTGGGATCGTCCAGCAACGGCCGAACGGCCTCCTCAATCATCGTGGGATCAATGAAAGGCTGGTCACCCTGAATATTTACTATAATATCGGCGTTCGCCCCAGAGGCTGCCTCGGCGATACGGTCGGTCCCGCTGGCATGGTCCACCCGGGTCAGGACGGCCTTCCCGCCAAAACCCTCCACCGCTTCCACTATGCGCGCATCATCGGTCGCCACAAAGACCCTGCCGAGCACTTTTGCCTTGGCACATTGTTCGTAAACCCTCTGAATCATGGGTTTACCGCCTATTGACAGCAAGGGCTTGCCGGGCAAACGCGACGAACCGTAACGCGCGGGAATAATGCCTAAAACGTCCGGAGGATTAGATGTAACGCCCATAGCCACTCCTGCTACAATTGTTTCCTGCCAACGACCAATCGTTGGCAGCGAATTACGATAGTACGACTTGAGTTCAAAAAAATAAAGTAATATTATTTCGCCATGGACATCATCGAGCCGAATACCGACACCTTAGCTAATTCGATAGCCGCCCAGATTCATAGCGATATCATTCGCTCGGGACTGCAAGAAGGCGACCTGTTTATGACTGGCGATCAGGTGGTCGAGCGCTATGGTGTCTCCCGGACCATCGCGCGCGAGGCGCTGAGCCAGTTGCGCGCGATTGGAGTCTTGAAGAGCCGGCAGCGAAAGGGGCTGCTTGTGGCGCGCCCCGATCCGGTACGCCTGACGGAGCAATGGGTGCCGTTGTACTGCCGAAGCGAAAACCGATCCGATTTCATTACTCTGGCTCAGTTGCGATATACCCTGGAAATAGGTTCCGCGGACCTTGCGGCAACACATTGCACTGACGAGGAAATCGACCATCTCGCCTTGCATGCCCGCCAGTTTGAGGCTGTCGCGGGAAAAGAAGGCCACTCGCAGTCCGCAGACCGCCATGACCTCGCGTTTCACGCGCACATTCTGCAAATGACCGGGAATCCGTTGATTGAAGGATTCCATCGTGTGCTTTCGCACTACTTTGCGGCCTCGACCTTGTTCGATAAGCCACGGGATGCGACAAAGGCAATCCGTGAGCACTTTATGATTGTCGAAGCGTTCCGCAAACGAGACGTGGAGATGACACGCGCCCTGCTTCGAGCCCATCTGGGAGACACGATCGGGCCCCGGTGAGACATAGCCTCTCTGGTTGTGCGTTCCGGAACGGCGAGTGCGGTGAGGCTTAACGGGAAGGAGAACAACCTTGAGGAATGCCGCTGCCGTTTTCCTGGGTTCACTTATTGCCGTCTTCGCTTACGCGGAGCCAACTTACCGCGAAGAGCTTCTCTTTCCCCTCCAGCCCAAACATGTCCATTCCAGCAGCATTGCGGAGTCTCCCAACGGGGACCTGCTCGCCTGTTGGTTTCATGGCTCGGGTGAACGCAAGAGTCCCGACGTTATCATCCAGGGAAGCAGGTTGCGCAAGGGCGAAGCGACATGGAGCGATGCGTTCCTGCTGGCCGATACGCCTGATTTCCCTGACTGCAACCCCGTACTCTTCATCGATCCCAGAAACGAACTCTGGCTTTTCTGGATTGCAGTATTATCCGAACGTTGGGAAGACTCGCTGTTGCGCTACCGAAAGTCCACCGACTACGAAGGAGACGGACCTCCAAAATGGTATTGGCAGGATGACATGCTCCTGAAACCCGGCAAGGACTTCGCCGTGGAAGTTACGAAGGGCCTGGAGGCCATACTCCCTCAACTGCCCGCCGTCAACGAACCTCGCGGCATGGAGTTTCGCGAGATTGTACGCCAGGTCGCCGCTGACGCACTTGACCTGAGCAAACAGCAGCGGGGCTGGATGACCCGGGCGCAAGTCGTGGTACTGCCTACCGGCAGAATACTCATCCCCCTCTATTCCGACGGTTACTTACTCGGCCTCATGGCGATATCGGATGATCAGGGGCAATCGTGGCGCGCAAGTTCCCCCATTCCCGGAACGGCATTGAACCAACCGAGCATCGCCAGAAAGAAGGATGGCACGCTCGTGGCCTACATGCGCGAAGAGGACGATATCAAGCACCGGGTCTTGACCAGCGAATCCAAAGATGACGGCGAGACGTGGTCCGTCGCGCAATGGACCGATATACCCAACCCGAACTCAAGTCTCGTCGCACTGACGTTGAAGGACGGCCGTTGGATTCTCGTGTACAACGATTCGGAAGAGGCGCGTGATACGCTGGTAGTCGCCTTGTCGGACGACGAGGGCAATTCATGGAAATGGCGACGACATCTGGAGAAGCAAAAGGGCGGAGCCTTTCACTATCCGTTTGCCATTCAAAGCAAGGACGGGCTCATTCACGTTTCGTACACGTATACGCCCTCGGACGATTCGGGTCACACAATCAAGCACGTCGCATTTGAAGCCGATTGGATACTCGTCGGCGATTAGGGGGAGCTTGCGCGCATGAACAGACTCAACATCATCGACTTTGCCGTCCTCGCAGTTTATTTGGGTTCGATGATGGTCATGGGGTGGTATTTCGCGCGCCGGGCCAAAACGACGGAGCAATACTTCGTCGGTGGCCGCGCGTACCCCGGGTGGCTGGTGGGTATCTCGCTGTTCGGGGCAACGATAAGCTCCATTACCTTTGTGGCCTACCCTGCCGACGCGTTCAAAACGGGTTACCTGCGCTATGTCATCTGTATCATGCTGCCCGTGGGTGTGCTCATTGCCTCCCGGCTCTTTGTGCCTTTCTTTAGGAGGGGCAAAATCACCTCCGTATTCGAATACCTCGAACACCGCTTCGGTCCGCGCATCCGTGTCTACGGGGCGCTCATGTTCATCATCGCCCAATGCTTCCGAATCAGCCTTATCCAGTATCTCGTTGCGCTTCTCGTTCATAGCATGACCCAGTGGGATGTCACTCTGTGCATCCTGATCGGCGGCGTCGTTACGGCCTACTACACCATCGAAGGCGGCATGGAGGCCGTGATCTGGACCGACTTCATTCAGTCTCTACTCCTCACTGCCGGCGGATTGCTGATCGCGGCCACCATCGTCATGAAGTTGCCCGGAGGACTGAGCCAACTGCTCACCATCGCTCAAGAACACAACAAATTCTCCCTGTCAGAACTTGGCCCTGACGGCTCGCTGCAACCCATCCCCTGGGGATTCGCGCTCAGCCATAAGACGGTTGTCATGCTCCTGATTGTGGGCCTCATTCAATGGTTGGCCGAATACAGCACAAACCAGGAAGTCATCCAGAAATACTGTGCATCGCGTTCGGCGCGCGACGCCCGCCGCGCCATGTGGCTATGCTGCCTTTTCTGCGTACCGACGTGGGGCTACTTCATGTTCGTCGGAACCGGCCTCTTCTCGTTCTATCACGTGTTTCCCGATGTGAAGGCCGATGAAATGTTGTCGGGCATACGAAAGGCGGAAGAGATTCTTCCCTACTTCGTGACAACACAGCTTCCCACGGGCCTTGCGGGAATCGTCATCGCCGCCGTGCTTGCGGCCGCCATGTCGAGCATGTCCTCGGCCATGAACAGCATTTCCGCCGTAACCATCACGGACATCTACAAACGCCACATCGCGGCAGACCACACCGATACCCATTACGTTCGAGCCGCCCGGCTCGTAACGCTGGCAAGCTCCGCGATCATGATTGGCGGCGCTTATCTGCTGTTTAAGGCTGATACGACAACGCTTCAAGACGTGTGGACCGAGTTTCAATCCATCATCGCGGGAGGACTGCTGGGTCTATACATGTTTGGATTCTTCACCACGCGTGGCGACGGTCGTGCCATGGGCGTCGGCATCTTCTTCGCCGTTTCCTTCTCCGCGTTAGTCTCGGCTTCTGGACTGGGCTGGCTCCCAGCCTCCTGGACGCAGACACTCAATGCACACTTTGATTCCTACTACACGGGACTTGCGGGGAACGTCATCATGTTCGTCGTGGGTTACACCCTCACGCTGCTCCTTCCCTCTCGCCACAGAGACCTCACGAACCTCACCGTATGGACGCAGGACAACACTCCCTTGGACTGATCTTCCAGCGATACTCCAGCGGAAGCATGCCTACTGCATCATTTCAATTGGAGTTCGCGTGCGGGTACAACCACCCCCGTGATGTATTCCCTCACCGAGCGTAGGCCGTCCTTGAGACCACGGTAGTAGACTCTGGTGAGGCATTCCTCGAACGAGAACCATTGGGCATCGGAATGCTCTTCTGGATCCAAAGTAATGACGTCTTGGTCTGCCTCCGCTTCGTAGACACCGACTATTTGCATGCTGTCGAAACGCCGATTGTAGATGGTATAGGCATGTTCTGCCGCCCAAATAGACGACGGCAGTAGGTTGAATGCTGCGAGCCTGCGTTCGATCGCGCCGACTATGTTTTCGTGAGCTTCCACAAACCCGCCCGGAATCTGCCAGAACCTACCCCCATTGAAGTGCCTGTCCGCCTTGATCTGCGAGGTGTGAAGGAGGAGGTACTCAACGCCAGTCTGAGTTCGACGAAAAACCCACACCTCAAAGACATTCGCTGATAGTTCCATAACGCAGCCACCTCCCGATGGGTCTCAAGACAGTGATACTGCTTGCGCTGTGTCAAACAACAACCATTGCCAAAAACCAGATAACCACTGCCGCCGCGAGCCCTTCAACAAGCGTACCCAACGTCTGCAAACGGTACCCTTGGGACAATGTCATGCCCGAGAATTGGGTGACTACCCAGAA
>JAIBAQ010000219.1 GCA_019695095.1 Candidatus Hydrogenedentota bacterium | reverse complement strand
GAAGTGGCGGTGGCGATTATCACCATGGACCCGATTGCGTACCAAGTGAAAGGGCGTTTCTCGGGCGCAATCGGCGGTGTGGGCATGATCGAACTCACGGAGTGCTACAGCGCTTCTCCGCCGTTGGTGGGCGAACGGTTGGATTTGCACACGCCGGCGTAGGACAGAAAACTCGAAAGCCCCCGAGGATTGCCCCGGGGGCTACATTTTGTCTGTCTGAATTGTCCGGCTATATCAGCCCGGCGGCATTCAAAGCCTTCGCGAGCTCGGACTTTTCCTGCTTGGTCAGTTCGCGTTGCGGCGAGCGCACGTATCCCGCATCGAACCCGCGCAGGCGAAGCCCTTCCTTGTAGCGCGCGACCATTCGCCCGTAGCAGAAGGCAGCGCACGCGCGGCCAAGCTTCTTCTGGGTTTCCCACGCCTTCTTCAAATCGCCCTTCTTGACGCTGTTGTAGATGCCCAGAAAGACTTCGGGCAGTACGTTCGCGGTGCTGGCGACGAATCCCGCCGCGCCCGCAATCTGAGCCTGCATGGCGTATTCATCGACGCCATTGATGACGGTGAAATCCGCGGGCTTGTCGGCCAGTACGCGGTTGAGGTTCGGCATGGAACCGCTACTGTCTTTGATACCCACGATGTTGTCGACAGTGCGCGCCAACTCAAGCACGACGGGAGGCGTCAACTCGTTCTTGGCGCAACCGGGGATGTTGTAGAGCAGAATCGGGAAGTCCTTGACGGCGGCGGCGATGGCGCGGTAGTGCGCCAGGAGCGCTGCGTCGTCGTATCCGAAGAAGCCCGGCGCGACAATGCCGGCAGCTTTGGCGCCGATATCGCGCGCGTGGCGCGTCAATTCGATGGTGGAGGCCGTGTCGAAGCAACCGGTATGCGCGACGACCGTCACGCGCTTTCCGACCTCTTGAACAACGGCTTGTAGCGTGAGCTTGCGCTCGTCGAGGGTCATGAGGGGACCTTCACCGGTGGTGCCGCACACGAAGAGACCGTGCACGCCTTGACCCGCAAGCCGGGCGGCGAGGGCTTTTACCCGGTCATAATCGACCGATTTTCCGCCTTTGGTGAACGGGGTTAAGATTGCGGGAATGACGCCATTAATCTGGAACTTCATGATGCAGTCTCCTTCAGTGCGGACCGTGCGTGTAGATTGGGAAGTATACGCCGTGATTTCGCGACGCGCAATGAAGGGCGCATTGATTGGAGAGCGGGCTTTTGCCCATACTATAAGCGGATTCTTGTGAGCAAGGTCGGCGTGTGAGAACTGGCTGAAGACATCTGGGTTTGCGTAGTTCTCCCAGTCGGGCACATGCACGCCATCCATTGGCTGGTGATGGCTTTACCTGGTGTACGTGAGCGCGATCATCGCGCAGAGAAAAGGCAGTAGCAATCGTGGAAGACCGAGATCTCAATATCGTTCTGATTGGCATGCCCGGCGTGGGGAAGAGCACTGTGGGCGTTTTGTTGGCCAAGACCCTCACGCGGAACTTCGTGGATACCGACGTCGCGATTCAGTCCGCCGAGCAACGGCGGATTATGGACATCATTCAGTCGGAAGGTGCAGAGGCATTTTGCGCACTTGAAGAGCGGCACGTGCTGGCGATGGAGTGCAAGGGATGTGTGATTGCGACGGGCGGCAGCGTCGTGTACAGCGAAGCGGC
Organism: Candidatus Hydrogenedentota bacterium; assembly: GCA_019695095.1. NCBI lineage: Bacteria > Pseudomonadati > Candidatus Hydrogenedentota > Candidatus Hydrogenedentota bacterium. Next base: position 7,185 of record JAIBAQ010000219.1, on the reverse strand, counting down.
GATGAATCATCTTCGAGAGAAGGGGATTGTGATACACCTGATGCTGCCGCTGGAGTCGTTGGCCGAACGTCTCAGTAACCTCGATGCGCGCGGGGTCGTCCGACTTCAGGGACAATCGTTGGACGCGCTCTATGAAGAGCGGATGCCTCTCTACAGTAAGTATGCCTCCGCCGAGATCGATTGCAGCGGGTTACGCCATGAACAAGTGGTCGATAGCATTGTTGCATGGTTAACGGAACAAGGCGTGGTCGGCCCCGAGGACGTGCCTCATTTGACGGCGGCGGAAGCGGAGCCCGAACATCCGCCGGTGAACGTACAGCGGGCCGTCGATTCCGACTTCCCCGCGCTCGTCGCTTTGGACAAGCTGGTGCCTGGCAGCAGCGAACGGCGAAGCGCGCTTTCCAGTGCCATTGCATCCAAGAACTGCTACAAAGCGGTAGTGAACGGTGAAGTGCTCGGCTTCATGATCCTCGAAGAGACCTTTTATGGACACGCGTTTATCTCGTTCATGATTGTTCATCCCGGACATCGCCGGGAGGGCATTGCCTCAGGACTAATCCAGTACGCGGAGTCGGTTGCGCCGACCGATAAGCTCTTTACCTCCACGAACGCATCAAACACGCAGATGCAGCGTTTGTGCGAGGCGCAAGGATTCACGCGTAGCGGCGCTATCGAGAATCTGGACGACGAAGACCACGAGATCGTGTACTTCAAGCAGATTAAGCGCGAAGGGTCTGATACTCCGGCAAACTAGCCGCCGGTCTCGAAGCCCGGGTAGAGCGTCATGCCTCCGTCGACGAACAACGTGATGCCGTGGACGTAGTCGGAGTCGTCGGAAGCGAGCCACACGGCCGCGCGGCCAATATCCTCGGGTTCGCCGATGCGCTTATAGGGGACCAGCTTCATGAGGTCGCTATAGGCTTCTTCCGTGTCCCACGCTTGCATGTTGATGGGCGTGCGTATTGCGCCGGGTGCGATGCTGTTGACGCGGATGCGATGCGGCGCGACCTCCTGGGCGATGCTTTTCATCATCAGCATGATGCCGCCCTTGGACGCGGCGTAGTTGACGTGGCCAGCCCACGGAATCACTTCGTGAACGGAACTGATGCAGATGATCTTGCCCGCCGCGCAGGAGACTTCTTTCCGCACGCCACGCCGCTTGAATTCGCGAACCGCTTCGCGCGCACACAGGAACTGTCCCGTCAGGTTCACGTCGAGAACTGTCTGCCACTGTCGTAGCGTCATCTCGTCGAAGGGCGCATCCTGTTGCAGGCCTGCATTGTTCACGAGAATGTCGATGGTGCCGAACTCGTCGAGCATGCGGCGAAACATGGCTTGCACCTGCTCCTCTTTGGAGACGTCAGCTTGGTGGATGTACGTACGGCTTCCGCAACGCCGGACCTCGTCCGCGACTTTCTGCGCGGCATCGTCGCCGGACCGATAGTTGATCACCACGTCGGCGCCCGCGTGTCCGAGGGCAATGGCGATGGCCTTGCCTATTCCGGAAGAAGCGCCGGTAACAAGCGCCTTCTGGCCCTTTAGCAGCTTTTGTATGGGACATGCCGGAAGGACCGGCTCGGGGAAATGCTTTGGGGTTTGCGTTTTGGGGCGCATGGCGTGCCGGGCTCCTTTTCCTCTGAAGAACCAGTTTCCAGTTCGGTTTCCACACCCTAAATTCAGCAGCGCATCGAATCCGTGTCACCGGCGAGGCACAAAGTGCGCATATTGGCCGTGTCATTGGGGAACAGTGTGGTAGACTTACGAACCGGAACCGAAACGGCGAATCGTGCCAAAACCTCGGGAGGAAGAATAATGGCTAGGGTCACCCTTAATAACAGTCAGGCCGGAATCGGATAGAAAGAACCGATAGACCCTTGCATGAGACGCAATGCGGTAAGCCGCTTTGCGCGATCGAAGTGTTGTCGCTGCTTCCTTCCTTCCGGGCGAGACTCGCGCTGTGTCTGGCCGCGATCTGAACGCGGCAAAGCCACAACTTCCCACCTGACTGTCCAACCTCCAGCAAAATCATTTTCGGTAGAATTACATCAAGCATTGCCGGTCGTCGCACCGGCCTATACGAACAAGGACCGACACGGAACACCCCGTTGGGGCAGGGCCGTGTAGCACAGGTCTGAGGAGAAGATGAAGCAATGTCACTCGAAGACTTAGGGTGGGATGGGCGCTGGGACGCGCTCATGAGTCCATTCCGCGATGAGGGCTATGTGCCCGCCCGAGTGTCTCAGGAGCATCGGGGACAATACGTGATTTGGACTGCCGACGGCGAGGTGGCCGCAATAGTGTCCGGCAAATTTCGTCATGAAGCGAGTTCACCGGGGGAATTCCCGGCAGTGGGCGATTGGCTTGCCGTGAACGTGATTGATAACGGCGAGCGTGCCGTCATTCACGCCGTATTGACGCGCAAGAGCACGTTCTCTCGCAAGGCGGCCGGCGAGGCCGTCGAAGAGCAGGTCGTGGCGGCCAACGTCGACATGGTATTGCTGGTGAGCGGACTTGACGGCGATTTCAACGTGCGGCGTATTGAGCGCTATTTGGCGCTGGCGTGGGAGAGCGGTGCGACTCCGGTCATCGTTTTGAACAAGGCCGACCAATGCGACGATGTTGAAGCGCGCGTCGCGGAAGTTGAGTCATCGGCGATTGGCGTGGACGTGGTCGTGGTGAGCGCAATTTCCGGACAAGGTCTGGATCGGTTGCGCGCAATTACAGCAAAAGGGAAAACGCTCGCCTTGTTGGGATCGTCCGGCGTGGGTAAGTCTACGCTCGTAAATGCGTTGCTTGGCGAGAATCGAATGAAGACACATGAAGTGCGGGAAGACGATAGCCGGGGCCGGCATACGACCACGCACCGCGAATTGGTGCTTATACCGGGCGGGGGCGTTCTGATCGATACGCCAGGCATGCGCGAGATTCAGTTGTGGGCGGACGGCGACGCGATCGAGCGCGTGTTTGAAGACATTGCGCAGTTGAGTGCGCAATGCCGGTTCCGGGACTGTCAGCACGCGGGTGAGCCGGGGTGTGCCGTCGAAGCAGCCGTTGCGAGCGGATCGTTGAGTCCTGCGCGTATCGAGAGCTACCGCAAATTGCGGCGAGAGCAAGCGTTTCTGGCCCGTAAGCAAGACCTCGGTTTGCAGGCGGCGGAACGCGCCAAGTGGAAACAGATTCACAAGGAGATAAAACGGCTTAACAAGCAGTGACATGATTCCGGGCGGTGCGTGAATCTATGGGCGCCGGCAGTCGGGACAAACCCAAGCAACGAAGTGCTTGGGACAACCTGGGCCGGCGCCCAAACTATTTTCGATTACGTGAAGGAAAGCATGCATGTCGAACCGACGAAACACCCAGTTGACGCGAATGCAAGCCGCTGTGAGCTGGCCGCTACAGATCATCGTGGTCGCAATACTCGTACAGACTCTGTACTTCAAGTTTACTGGCGCCGAGGAATCAGTCTACATCTTCACGAAGTTGGGAATGGAGCCGTACGGACGAATTGGGTCGGGAATCGCGGAGCTCATCGCGTCCGTCCTGTTGTTGGTTCCTGCGACTGTGAGCGTCGGCGCAGTGCTTTCGCTTGGTGTAATCAGCGGAGCGATTGTCAGTCACCTCACTAAGTTGGGCATTGAGGTTCAAGGCGATGGCGGTTTGCTGTTTGCCTTGGCGCTGGTTGTTTGGGCTGGCAGCCTTATCGTGGCAGTGGTGAGACGAAAACAACTTCCTATTCTTGGAGCCTGGTTGTGACTCGGGCTTGGTATACACCGAGCGCAAGGCTCTCTACTTGCAGTTCAGCATAGCTTCTAATTACACAAGGAGACTTCCCATGCGATTGTTCAAACGCCCTAACCCTGTCTTGTCGAAGCTGTACACGGCGGCTCTGATCGCGGTCGCGGCAATTCCGGCGTGGTCTGCGCGCGCGGATACCGCGGACTTCACGCTCAAAGAAGCCGGCGGCGAGAAAACGTTTCAGTTGTCGCAAGCCAAAGGACGCTATGTGGCCCTGCACTTTCTTCTGAAGACCGATTGTCCGAATTGTCTGAAGTATGTGCGAAGTTACATGCAGAGCGGGGAAGCGGCTGAGGAAGTGGAACATGTATTCGTGAAGCCGGACTCGGAAGACGCGATCATTGCGTGGGCAGCGCCGTTGAAGGATGCAGGAGGCAAAACCCCTGTCATCTACCGAGACCCCGACGCGCAGCTTGCCGAAGCGCTGCGTGTACCAAACGGATATGAGTTTCATGGCGAGACGGTCCACTTCCCGGCGTTGATCGTGTTCGGACCGGACGGCATGGAAGTCTTTCGCTACACAGGGAAAGACACGATGGACCGTTACCCGGTTGACGCCTTCGTGAAGAAGCTAAGCGAACTGCGACGTTTGCGCGCCTTGGCCAATTACAACCTCGACAAAGCAAAGCTCGCCCTTCAAGGGTACGACCCCGTCTCCTACTTTGAAGGCAACGCGCCAATGGAAGGCAAGAAGGAGTTCAGCGCCCAGTACGCGGGAGGGACGTATTACTTCGTCAACGCGGCAAGCCGCGACAAGTTCCTTGCCAATCCCGACAAGTACCTGCCCGCGTACGGGGGGTGGTGCGCGTCGGCGATGGCCTTTGGAAAGAAGGTAGAAATCGATCCTGAAAACTACAAGATCACCAATGGCCGCCTCTTCCTCTTCTACAAGAGCCTCATTCAGAACGCGCTCAACGACTGGAACAAGCACGAAGCGCAATGGACCGTTGACGCCGACAAGCATTGGAAAGAGATCTCGGGAGAGGCCTAGGCCTCTCCTTTCTGCCGAGAACATGAAAGGCACGGACTCATGTGGACGAGACTTCGCAATCACTTCCCCGAGTACGTCATGGAAGCGACGCTTCTTGGATGCTTCATGATCTCTGCATGCGCCTTCGCGACAATGCTGTACCACCCAGCTTCGCCGGTATCCCAGTCGGTGCGTGGCGAGGGAACCCGCCGCGCTCTGATGGGAATTGCGATGGGGCTTACGGCGGTAGGGTTGATTCACTCGCCGTGGGGAAAGCAGTCCGGCGCCCATATGAATCCCGCGGTGACGCTCACGTTCTACCGTCTGGGGAAGATCGCTTCAGTTGACGCAATCGCATACGTAGCTGCTCAGTTTTCCGGGGCGATACTTGGCGTCCTCATCTCGTATGCGGCGATTGGTGAGCCGGTCGCGCACAGGTCGGTAAATTTCGTCGTAACGTTGCCTGGTCCGCATGGAAGCGCGGTTGCCTTTGTGGCGGAGGCGGTGATGGCATTCGGCATGATGGCGCTAGTTCTGACGATGTCAAACCGTCCAGCGCTTGCGCGCTACACAGGCGTCGGAGCCGGGTGTCTCGTGGCGCTCTACATTGCCATTGAAGCACCGTTGTCTGGAATGAGCATCAATCCCGCGCGGTCGATGGGAAGTGCGGTCGTGGGCGGAGTCTGGTCGGCAATCTGGATCTACCTGACGGCTCCCATCGTCGGCATGGCATTGGCCGCGGAGTTCTATGTGCGCTTGCCATGGATTCGCGCAACCGCGTGCGCAAAGTTACATCACCAAAACACGAAGCGCTGCATCTTCTGCGAGTACGCGGAGGAGCGGCAAGGAACGACCGTACGCTGCACGGAAACGCAGCCCAACTCTATCTATGCGAAAGGGTGACCCATGTCCACGTCGACCCACTATGACGTCATCATCATTGGCTCAGGCGCAGGCGGAGGAACGCTCGCCTACAGGCTTGCGCCCACAGGCAAGCGCATTCTGATCATCGAGCGTGGAGACTTCGTGCCGCGCGAGAAGGAGAATTGGGATAGCCACGCGGTGGTTGTCGAGAATCGATACCACGTGCACGAGGCGTGGCTCGACAAGAAGGGCAAGGAGTTCTTGCCGGGTACTCACTACTACGTGGGAGGCAACACGAAGTTCTACGGGGCTGCGTTGGTGCGATTGCGGAAGGAAGACTTCGGTGAGCTAAAGCACCACGGCGGGGTGTCGCCGGCTTGGCCAATCGGGTACGACGAGCTTGAGCCGTACTACACGGAGGCGGAGCGCCTGTATCACGTCCACGGAGAGCGCGGAACCGATCCGACTGAACCGTATGCCAGCGCACCGTATGACCATCCTCCGCTGAGTCACGAACCACGGATTAGAGAGATTGCGGACGGGTTGAAAGCGCAAGGGCACAATCCGTTTCCGATGCCAGTAGGAATCATGCTGGACGAGAAGAACCCGCGAACCAGCAAGTGCATTCGCTGCGATTCGTGCGACGGCTTTCCCTGTTTGCTCCATGCCAAAGCGGATGCTCAAACCGTTTGCGTAGAGCCCGCGCTGAGTCACCCCAACGTGTCAATGATGACCAATGCCTACGTGTCTTCGTTGAAGTGCAACGGGACTGGCCGCGCCGTGTCTGAAGTTGTCGTTCAACGGAACGGCAACACGGAATCGCTGTCGGCCGATATCGTCGTGGTCTCGTGCGGGGCAATCAACTCGGCGGCGTTGCTGTTGCGTTCCGCAAGCGAAAGGCATCCTCATGGCTTGGCAAATGGTTCCGGTATGGTCGGCCGCTACTACATGTGCCACGTGAACACGATGTTCCTGGCCATGTCGCAGCATCGAAACGACACGAAGTTCAACAAAACCATCGGACTCAATGACTTCTATTTCGGCTCGAAGGAGTGGGAACATCCGATGGGGCACATCTCGCTCATCAGTAAAGTGGACGCGAACATTCTGCGCGCGGGCGCGCCGCGTATTGTTCCTGGCATGACGCTGGAACTCATGGCGAGCCATGCGGTGCCGTTCTGGTTGACGACCGAGGACTTGCCAGACCCTGACAATCGCGTAACGCTCAGCAAAGAAGGGCGAATCACGCTGAACTACGCGCCGAACAACGAAGAATCTCACAAGCGCCTTATCGCAAAGCTGAAGAGCCTGCTGAAGCACATCGAGTGCCAGGAGCACACCATTCCGCTGCAAGCGTACGTTCCGGGGCGTATTCCGCTAGCAGGAGTTGCGCACCAAAATGGGACGATTCGGTTCGGTCACGATCCCCAATCCTCGGTACTCGATACGACGTGCAAGGCCCATGAGCTGGACAACCTCTATGTCGTGGACGCGAGCTTCTTTCCGTCGTGCGGCGCGGTGAACCCCGCGTTGACGATTATGGCGAACGCGCTGCG
>JAIBAQ010000218.1 GCA_019695095.1 Candidatus Hydrogenedentota bacterium | reverse complement strand
AGCGCCTTGAGCAGGCTGTGCATCAGGTTGATATCGACCATCGATGTCTCGTCGATGACGACAATATCCGCATTCAACGGATTGGCCTCGTTGCGAAGAAATCCGCCTGCCTTGGGACTCCACTCCAGAAGCCGATGAATCGTTTTCGCTTCGCGCCCTGTTGCTTCGCTCATGCGCTTCGCGGCGCGTCCAGTAGGAGCCGCGAGAATGAGTGAGAGCCCTTTTTTGGCGAATATCGCGAGCAGACTATTCAGCAGAGTGGTCTTGCCCGTGCCCGGTCCGCCGGTAATTATCATCGTCTTGGCGTGGCACGCCGTTTGGATGGCCTTTTTCTGTTCCGGGGACAATTGAATCTTGAACTCTTTCTGGACCCATTCAATCGCGCGCTCGACGACAATGGGCACCGGCTCATGCGGCACGCTCAGCATTCGCTTGATCAGAAGCGCGCACCCTGTCTCCGCGGCATGGAGTTGAGGCAGGTATACGCGGTCTTCCTCTTTGACGATGCGTTGCTCGCGTTCCAAGGCCAACATGGCATCCGCAACGACAGACTCATTCACGTTGAGCAGTTCTGTCGTCGTGCGGAGCAGCGCGTCGGCGGACGCAAAGACATGCCCTTCGAACATAGATTCGCCCAACACGTGCAAGACACCCGCCGCAGCCCGTTTCGGCGAGTCCTTTTCGATTCCCAAGCGATTCGCGATAGCATCGGCCGACTTGAACGCAATGCCGGCGATGTCATCCGCGAGCCGATAGGGGTTGTCGCGCAGAACCGCTACCGCGGCATCGCCATACCGTTTGTATATCTTCGCGGCCTGCGCCGCGCCGATGCCGTGCCCTTGAAGGAACAGCATGATGGATTGGATCGCCTTCTGCGCTTCCCACGCGGTTCGGATTTGTTGCGCGCGCTTGCGGCCGATGCCTTCCACGGAACGCAGCCGGTTCGGTTCCTCGTCGATGATGCGCAACGTTTCCACCCCGAACGCGTCGACGAGGCGCTTGGCGAACGTGGGGCCGATTCCCTCAATCAGCCCGGACCCCAGGTACTTCTCGATGGCTGACGCCGTCGCGGGCATAACTGTCTGGTACTTCTCGACGCGAATCTGCCGGCCGAACTTTTTATCGTCGACACAACGCCCCCAGATTCGAATCGTCTCGCCGGGAGAAATGGCAAGGCCGTTGCCGACGAACGTCGTGAGATACGGCTTACCCTCTTCCTGTAGCCGGGCGACAATGAACCCACTATCCTGGCTTTCGAACACGATGCGCTCGACCGTTCCTTCGGCGCAAACGAGGGGATCCTCTCCTTGCGCGTCAAGCGCATCGCGAATGGTGGTTTGCCGTCCAGGAACCCAGTCATCATTCATGACGATGACGCCCTACCATTTCGAATTCCTTATCCCCCGAGCGGAACGCTATCGAAACGGCGAATCATGATCTCGTCCACTGCCGCGCGCGGGCTAAGCGATGCGAGATAGATGCACGTTTCGGCGATGTCTTCGGGGGTCATCCAATCGGTCTTGTCGCGATCCGGCATGGCCTCCTGAGCGAGGCGAGTGTCCACACCTCCGGGACAAATGCTATGGACTCCGATACCGTAGGCGCGCAATTCAAGGGCAAGGGTTCGGGTGAGGCCGTTAAGTCCGAACTTGGACGCGCAGTAGGCGCTTTGGTTCAGGATGGGTTTCAAGCCGGCCACACTCGAGATGTTGATGATACGGCCCGAACGTCGCGCCATCATCGACGGCAACACCGCTTGCGTGCAATAGAAGGGCGCAGTGAGATTGACGTCGAGTGTACGCTGCCATTCCTCGGGGGTGAGTTCCGTGAATGGCTTGAAGCAGGCATAGCCTGCGTTATTCACAAGTATATCGATGGCTCCAAATTGCTTAAGCGCTGAGTCGACCATCGCACGGACTTGGGTCGCGTCTGTTACATCGCACACGACTCCAAGGGCAGGGACTCCCGCATCTTCGACCAACTTGACTGTTTCGTCCACTTCCGACTTCGTGCGGGCAGCGGCAACTACGGCGCAACCGCGCGCGGCAAATGCCACGGCAATCCCCCTGCCGATACCGCGACCCGCGCCGGTAACTAGAATCGTCTTTCCTTTGAGCATGGCACCTCCTGAATGACCATGGGAATGATACCGATTCACGCGCGTTCAGATACAGAATCTATGTGGTACCACCTGATATACTCCGCGCATGTCCGAACCTACTGACTCAAAGATGAAGAACCAGTGGGCGATTCTTGCCCGAGTTCGGTCATTTCTTCTCCCCAATCCCGCGTATGAATGCGATCGCCCGCCTCGCCTTATCCGGCGCGCCATACTGTGTCTGCTGGCGCCTCTGGCTATTCTGCTGACGTGGGTGTGCGCGTTCTTCCCCAAGATTGTCGAGCAAGTCTACGCAAATGCAATTGGGCCCGCTGTCACGCGAGCGCTATCTTCTGTATTTGGTTTGACGACACTCAACTTGAGCGGTTTCGTTGTAGTAGTTTTCTTGCTCTGGCTTCTGTGGCCCGCGCCGCGGGCCGTCTATCACGTTGTCAAGAGACGCAGACGCTTGAGCAACGCCTTGATCTGCGGCGTGGGACGAGTTGCGGCGACGTGCGGTATCGTGGGGGCGGCGTTTTATGCTTTCTGGGGAATGAACTATGCAAGAGCAGGGCTTATCGACCGGATGGGCTGGCGCGATCCTTTCGTACCCGAGGCGACTCCGCCACCCAGGGATGTCATCGAAGATGAAGTCGCTGGTCTATGCGAGCAACTTATTGAGGAAGCGAACCGCGCTTACGAGGCGGCCGTGGGGTCGCCGGACCTGGGCAAGGCTACGGGCGAAGATGTTACATGGGAGCGGTTGAATGCGAGTATCGACGAAGGGTACCGACGCGTTCAGAGGGAGTTCCGCCTTGTTCCGGCATTCGCGGAGGGACGAGGGCCTGCAAAACGCTTCTACTCGGGCGAACTGATCAGTACCTTGGGGATTGCGGGGTTCTATTTTCCCTGGACCGCCGAGGCGAACATCAATCCGTTCGTTCCCGGCTGCCAGCTCCCTTGTGTGATGGGCCACGAAAAGGCCCATCAGCGCGGAATTAGCAGCGAGGATGAAGCGAACTTTTTCGGTTATCTTGCGTGTGTCATGAGCGAGGACGAGTATGTCCGTTATTCGGGTCTTCTTTTCGCGCAGAGGCAACTCCTGTTTGTCCTGTTGGACCTCAATTTTGAACGTGCGGAGGCCCTCGCCAGCCAGCGGATACCGGGCGTTCAGCGCGACGTTGATTACATGAAGAATTTCTGGACACAGTATGAGGGACCAGTGCGTACGGCCAGCCTGGCGATGAACAACGCCTACTTGAAGGCAAATCGCGTCAAGGGGGGATTGCAGTCCTACAACCTCAGCGCAAAGCTACTGGTCATCTACTCGCGGGAGAACAGTGGGTTCTGCGTACCAAGCCACGATTAGCAGCAAGGAGCATTTCTTGTGCTTCTACCCGTATGCATGACACACCACTTTGCGGCACGTCTTGCTGTCACTGCTATGGTTAACAAGAAGATGAGGCCGCCGGTTGACCGGCGGCCCCAACTCTGTCTCGTTAGGAATAGCCTGCGAGAATAGGCTGATTTAGTTGTCGATTGCCGCGTCGTACGAAGCCACAGCACCGTTGACTGGCGCCGTGCCATTGATCTCGTACCGGCTGAACGAAACGTGGCCGTCCATGTACAACACGTTGGCGCCACCCGGAAGGTGATTGTAGTTTTCAGGCCTCGTGCTCAACCGATCCCACTGAATGTAGATTTCGCTCTGCGCTTTTGCGCTCGCCGCGGGATTGTTGATATCCGAAATCAGGAAGCGCTCGATCCCTTCCCTCAAGTGATACACGGTGCTACCACCGCTATTGCCGACGCCATCCGGAACATCAACGTCCCCATTTGTCACATCATTTAGTGCTGCGATCTCCGAATCAACACCGACAAGCGCTGCCGCGTGCGCTGCCACGTTGCTTGTAAGGGTCCTCCACATTTCAAGCGGTTGCAAGAGGGTCCCCGCCGGGAAATCATACGAGCCAAATGCTGTGACCATGCTTTCCGCCGCCGCACTCACGGCCGATCCATCAAACATGTATCCCATGTAAGCGTAGCAGGTGTCGCTCGTATTTGCGCAATTGGAGAAGTCACTGCACCCGTCGTTGTTGCTCCCTGGCGTTTCATTGGGATTGATTGACCCGAAAAGGCTGTTCCCATCCGCGGACGTGTAGTCCGGGGCAATGACAGACGGTGATGACGGACACTGGAAAATGGCTGCATCCGTCAAGTACTCGGGGTAAATTGACAGAATATCCGGGGCAGCATTGGCCGCGAGACCTACAGCCGAACCATACTTCTTGACTTTGATAAACAAGGACGGCAGCTTCTCTCCCTTTGCCTCATTTGCATACATTTTGTACACGAGGCCCAACTGTTTAAGGTTGTTTGCGCAACTCGCGCGGCGGGCAGCTTCCCGGGCCCTTGCCAGGGCCGGAAGCAGAATTGCTGCGAGTATGCCGATAATAGCAATTACAACCAGCAATTCGATGAGCGTAAATCCACGTCTCTTGACCATAATAGTGCGGTCTCCTTGCCTTGGAGGGAAAACTTCGGTCACCTGCAGCAACCCAAAAGTCACGCTCCACATAGCGTGTCCATCTGCAGCAAAATTGGACAGGCCCAACTGGGGTCGTACATCAGAAACGTACAAGAGGAGCAGGACATTTGTACCCAGGACGGTATCAACTCAAATTAGTTATAGCACGAGGTTACGGTGCTGTCAACGATGACGAGATGATCCAGCCATGTAGACACGTTGACGCAGCGTGCAGGGTGGTATATCTGACCAAAGCGACTAATGGCAGGATATTGGAGGCGCGGGACTATTCTCCCTGCTTGCACCTTGCCCCGCGATGGTAGGGGGTTGAAGGTGACACCGGCCCCACCACACTGACCTGCATGGCTGGAAAAGATGATAGCCGCGTCCTCAGCGGATCAGGACGCGGCCGCGGGAAGCTAGAGGGTTGGGGCCCTCGAGATGGGTTTATCCTCGCATCAATGGGCAGACTGTCTTTCCAAGAGGTCTGTCGCTGCACCACCAACGCTTGTCATATATACCGGCGGAATGCGCATTCGTTACTCACGACAGGAAAACGGTCCGGTCTTACCTAACACACTCCTAACCGCGCACTAATCCCGGCGCAATCGGTTGAGACTACGCTAGGCGGCGTAAGCTTTGAACGCGCCATTCCCCAGGGCTTTCTCGACCGGTTTCCGCCACGTCTTATTGCTCCAACCCGGTCGCGGGAGCCCTGTGATTTTGTCGGGGAATAGGCGGTTCGCGCCATCTTGCTTCGGTGTGCCACAATCGACTGATGCACGAACCATTGAGTACATTTCATCCACTCATAGCGACGTGGTTTGCGGAGCAAATCGGAAAGCCCACAGAGGCGCAGCAAGCCGCGTGGCCCGTCATCTCGCGGGGCGAGCACGTGCTCGTGACCGCACCTACCGGAAGTGGCAAGACTCTGACCGCCTTTCTGTGGGCGTTGAACCAACTGATTACCGGCGCATGGCCGCGCGGTGCCTTGCGGGTGTTGTATGTGTCGCCGCTGAAAGCGCTCAATAACGACATCCGGCGAAATCTTCTGTGTCCTCTCGAAGCGTTACGTCAGCGCTTTGAGGAAAACAGCGAACCGTTTCCGGAAATTCGCGTGGCGACCCGTAGTGGCGATACCGACCCCGCCGAGCGCCAACGGATTCTCCGGCGCCCGCCGGAGATTCTGATAACCACTCCGGAGAGCCTCAACCTGATGCTTTCATCGCGCAAGGCTATCGCCACGCTGACGGGCCTCCGCACGGTTATCCTTGACGAGATTCACGCGGTTGCGGGCACAAAACGGGGAACTCACCTCATCACCGCCGTAGATCGCCTTGTCGCGCTGTCTGGCGAATTCCAGCGGATCGCGTTGTCGGCGACCGTGAGGCCCGTCGAGGCCGTTGCAGAGTTTGTGGGGGGCTACACACTCAACGGAAGCGGGGTCTCGGCCCGGTACGACAAACGGCCGGTACAAGTCTTGTGCGCCACAACGGCCAAGACCTATGAGGTGGAGGTGCGATTTCCAGAAGCGTTTGAATCAGGGCCGTCGAAGTCCGGCGTACCGCCGGTCTTCGCGCGAATCGTTCGTGAACTAAAGGGAATTGTAAAACGGAATCGCTCGACGCTCATTTTCACGAACAACCGCCGCCATTGTGAACGCATCGCCATGATGCTCAATCAAGACGAACCGGAGATGCTGGCCTATTCACACCACGGATCGCTTTCGCGAGAGATGCGCGCGGTGGTCGAGCAACGGCTCAAGGCCGGCGAACTGAGAGCAATTGTGGCAACAAGCTCACTCGAACTGGGAATCGATATCGGCGCGCTGGACGAAGTTGTCCTTGTTCAGACACCGTTTTCGGCCGCATCGGCGTTGCAGCGCATCGGACGCGCGGGCCATCAGGTTGGCGCAGTCAGCAAGGGGACGGTCTTCCCAACGCATGGGCGCGATGCGCTTGATGCGGCGGTGATCGCGCGCGCTGTATTGGACGGTGAAATCGAAGAGACGAAGCCGATAGCCTACCCGCTCGATGTGCTGGCGCAAGTGGTTGTGTCAATGACGGGCACAGCCCAGTGGAAGATCGAGGATCTCTACGACCAAATCCGCACAACGTGGCCCTACCGCGAGCTTCCACGCACGCAATTCGACCTCGTGATCAACATGCTGGCGGGCCGCTATGAAGAGAGCAGGCTGCGCGCGCTTCAACCTCTCGTGTCGGTGGATCGTCTTGACGGAACGATATCCGCCAAGGACTCGGCATTGCGGACTCTCTATTCAAGCGGGGGGACTATCCCTGATCGCGGATACTTCACGATGCGTCATGCAACCACCCTCGCCAAAATCGGCGAGCTGGACGAGGAGTTTGTCTGGGAACGCACGGTCGGCGATGTGTTCTCCATGAGTCTCCAAACCTGGCGAATCCGTGACATCACTCACAATGACGTTTTGGTGGAGCCGGAGCGCTTGAAAGAGGCATTCATTCCGTTCTGGCGGGCAGAGGACCGTGACCGTGGCTATCAGGCTTCGCGCAGAATCGCGGAGTTCCTGGAAATGGCCGATCGCGAGCTGGACAGTCCGGAACTCGCGGCGCGTTTGAGTGGCGATCATCGAATGACCCGCGATGCGGCCGACGCTTTGGTCGAATTCCTCAAGCGCCAGCGCACCGCGACGCGTACTGCTTTGCCACACCGTCATCACGTACTCATCGAATATGCGCATGACGTTGAGACCGGCTCCGAATACCGGCGCGCCATCCTACATACGTTGTGGGGCGGGTGTTTGAACAGGCCCTTTGCTTACGCACTCGCTCAGGCATGGGAGGAGGCCCATGGACAGCACATTGATGTGCTGCCCGGCAACGACTGCGTAATGGTCGTCTTGCCCACGAACTGTGTTGAAATCGATCCGTTCGAGATGGTTACGTCCGCGAACGTGGAGAAGTTGCTCCGCGCAAGGCTGGAGCACACAGGTTATTTTGGGGCGCGGTTTCGCGAGAACGCGGCGCGCGCCTTGCTTCTGCCTCGACAATCGTTCAAGAGACGCATGCCCTTGTGGGTGACGCGCCAACGCTCCAAGCGATTACTCAGCGCGGCGGAAAAATTCGAGGATTTCCCCATACTCGTGGAGACCTGGCGTACCTGTCTGCGCGATGAAATGGATCTTGAATCCCTGCGCACGGCATTGGATGAAGTACAGTCGGGGCTAACGCGATGTTCGTGCGTGGAGACCGCTTCACCTTCACCGTTTGCGGAGAACAGCGTTTGGCGGCTGACCAGTCAGTTCATGTACGCCGACGATACCCCCACTCAGGGTGGAGCTTCGAACTTGAACAGCGATCTGCTCAGGGAAGCCGTGTTCTCACGCGACGCACGGCCAAAGGTGCCTAGCACTATAATTGAGACTTTTCGCCAAAAAGCGCAGCGCGTCTTTCCTGGCTATGCTCCGCGCACACCTGACGAACTGCTGGATTGGGCAAAAGAACGTCTCCTTATTCCGCTTCACGAATGGGAGGAGTTGGCCGAAGCCTGCGGTCGCGATACGGGGTCACCGTTCGGCAAGGTGGTTGGACCTGTTGCGCAGAAGCTGGTGCGACTGCGACTTGCGGGTGCAGCGAGCGATGCAATTGTTGCAGTCGAGACAATCCCCCGGATGCAGCGCGCCCTTTCCGTGAAGTGGACAGGCGCCTGTGTCGACCGACCGCCGATATCGGCTGCTTTCGCCAATCCTGAACCGGACGAATCGGAAGAGTGCGATTACCTTTCAGAATTCCTGGGCGAATGGCTTCGATTCTATGGGCCACTCGACAAAGAGTCTGTCTCCGCTGCCATTCCCGTTGCCAAATCCCGTCTCGAAGACGCGTTGGAATCGCTCGAACAATCCGAATCGGTTGTTATCGATCCGCTGACGGAAGGTGCGGAGACGCCGGAAGTATGTGACAGCGACAACCTGGAGATTCTTCTGCGCCTTCGCCGTGCCGCAGCACGCCCGGTCGTCAAGGCGCGTCCACTGCGCGATCTTCCCGTCTATGTTGCCGCGCACCAGGGCGTGGCGCGTCATCGGCACAACACCGGCGACCTACAGGCCGCCCTCGAATCGCTCTTCGGTCTTTCGATCAACGCATCCTTCCTAGAGACTGAGTTCCTTCCCGCTCGCGTGGGACATTACACCTCAACAATGCTCGACGGAATTACGGAACAAAGCGACCTCATGTGGTCAGGATGCGGCCCTCAGAAGATCCTGCTGTCGTTCCGATTCAATCGCGATTTGT
>JAIBAQ010000217.1 GCA_019695095.1 Candidatus Hydrogenedentota bacterium | reverse complement strand
ATTCCGTTCATCTCACAGGGGGAGGTGCTTCATGTTCCGTGCCATCGCCGCTGTCTCCATGATGTTTTTCGTTTCGATACTCGCGGTGGCCGAGCCGCAGCCGCCGAAGATCGAGAAACTGGGCACCATCGATTGCGACATGGTGGAAACCACGCCGGTCGTCTTCAATGGCAAGCTCTACCGTTTCGAATACGTTCGCGGTTTCTATTA
Organism: Candidatus Hydrogenedentota bacterium; assembly: GCA_019695095.1. NCBI lineage: Bacteria > Pseudomonadati > Candidatus Hydrogenedentota > Candidatus Hydrogenedentota bacterium. The sequence continues at coordinate 8,844 of JAIBAQ010000217.1, read as the reverse complement.
CAAGCCCAATACGACGGGCGACTCCTATTTCCGCTTCGTAGATACCGCAACCGGCGAGTACACCGCGTCGTTTGCAAAGGGATTCGATTTGGGCAGCGCCTTCGCCGACGGCGACACCATGTATGCGTTTGGCATAAACGATTGGGGCGGCTCGAAACTCTCCGTGTTTTGGTCGAAAGACCTCACGAACTGGGAGACAAAGGTCATTCTCGATCTGCCGGGTTGGGAGATCTTCAACAATTCCGTCTGCAAAGGCCCAGACGGATACGTCATGGCATTCGAAATCGGCGCGCCCAAGGAAGAGACGGGCAACGGTTTCACGTCGCGCTTCGCGCGCTCCAAAGACCTCATGAATTGGGAATTGACGCCCTCGGAATGCGTACACCGCAAGGACCGCTACTCGGCCTGTCCCGCGATTCACTTCCTCGACGGCTACTACTACATGATTTATCTTGAAGGCCATCGAGACGCGTACGAGCCGCATATCACCCGTTCAAAGGACCTCATCGCCTGGGAAGACAGCCCCTTTCAGCCCATCGTTCGTCATTCGGAGGCGGACAAGTTGATTGGCAACGCCAAGCTGACCGAGGAGCAACGCCGGTACATCGCGGGCGCGCGCGACCGCAACAATTCGGACTTCGATTTCTGTGAATTCAATGGAAAGACGGTCATCTATTATTCCTGGGGAAACCAGGAGGGGAAGGAGTTTCTCGCGGAGGCGCGGTACGACGGCAGCGTGGCCGACTTCCTCAGGGGATTCTATCCGGATACGACGACCATGCTGTTCGCATCGCCGAACGGCGACGACAAGAACCCCGGCACCGACCTCAGCCCCGTGAAGACTATCCAACGCGCGCGCGACCGGGCGCGAGAGCTTCGCGCGGACGGGAAGATCAAGGATGTGATCGTCTATCTACGCCAGGGCACGTACTACCTTTCGGACTCCGTCGCATTCGGGAGCGAAGACTGCGTAGAGGGCGGAAGCCTCGTCATCCGCAACTACGGCCTTGACGAAGTGATTGTCGCGGGCGGGTCGCAAGTCGGCGGATGGACCCCATACCGCGAGGGGATCTACAAGACCCGCTTCGCCGAGTTTGCCGAGCGCCCGGATGCCCCGGCGCAGATTTTTGAGAATGGCGAACCCGGCATTATGGCGCGTAGCCCCAACGAAGGCTGGTTCCGGTTGTGGAAGCCTATAATCGAACCGACCTGGTCGTTCTGCTATGACCCCAAAGACTTCTATCCCCAGGGGTGGAATACCGCGCAGTTGCAGGTCCATCTCATCATGATGGGCACGTACTTCTCGAACCGATTCGCCGTGCAGCGGCTCGATGTGGCCGAACAACGCATCTACACGGACGGGAAGGCCTCCGATCCCGCGTACAACCCCGTCGACGGGAAGTGCTATCGCCTCGAAAACGCGCTCGAATTGCTCGATGCGCCTGGAGAATTCTACGCGGACCGGAAATCGGGCGACGTGTACTATTGGCCCGTGGCCGGCGATCTCACCAAGGCCGTTATTACGGCAAATACGGCCAAAGGGCTGATTCGCGTCGAGGGAGAGAGTACTGGGAAGCCCGTGCATGACATCGTGTTTGACGGATTGAACTTCCTGGGAGCCGGCAATCAGGTGGTCGTCGCCAACGCCGAAGGCATCGTCATCCGCAATTGCCGGTTCAACTACGCCGGCAACAACGCGGTCGAGTTGGGCACGGGTTGTACGCGCTGCACCGTCACCGGTTGCGAAATTGCCCATCCCGGTATGAACGGCGTCGTCATTCAGTCGGCTTACGACGAACCCCAAAGCGGCCCTGCAACCATCGCCACGCACCACAACACCGTCCACAACAACTACATCCACCACCCCGGACGCTTGTCCATAACGGGTTGCTGCATCATGTTGCAGCGCGCGGGCAACGACAACGTCATTTCCAACAATCTGCTGACCGATTCGCCCAAGTCGGGCGTGCTCATGTTCTCGATGTGGGACCGCCCGCGCGAGTGGGCCGTCATGAACAACAACGTCATCAAGAACAACGACATCGCGCGTTGCGTAACGCGCAGTTGGGACGGCGGCGCGTTCTACATTGGCGCGACCACGGAGAATACCGTCTTCGAAAACAACCGTATTGCCGACGCGTGGTCGTGGTTCAATGCCACGTGGCCCCAGCCTGAGGATCGGCCCAAGGACGATTGTTCCATCGACTTTGACCCCGGCATGACCTACGTCACGCAAATCCGCAACAACCGCGCGTACGGTGCGAACGCGGATAACACCGAGTTCGGACGCTATGAGGACGAAACGCTCCTCGATAACAACTACTTCGAGTCGCCCGTCTATCCGGGGTTCGATTTCCTGAATCCCCCCGGGAATCTCATGGTGAACGGCCGTTGGGAGACCAACAAGCCTTTCGATGCCTCAAAAACGAATCCGGCAGTCGGTCTGACGAAGGATTTCCCCTTCCCCTATCCGAAAGAGATGGATCGACCGCTCACGTTCCCGCTTGTGTGCGGGTTCGAGGGGACGCTTAGTCCGTTTTTCGTGTTCCGCTGCGCGGAAGGCATGCGAAATGCCTTCTTGACCAAAGACATCGTCCACGATGGCGCGCAAGCGTTTTCCATCGACACGGATGTCTGCGCCATTCGCTACAGCCACCCGACGTTTCTATCCAACAAGGTCTCCGTGTGGTTCTACGACGACCCAGCCAAGGCGCGTGCCCGGTGCTTCGCGGCGCTCCGAGGAATGACCGCCACCGAAAACGCCATGGTCGCGCTTGGCGTCGATGGCGCCATCGATGCTATGCATTACATCGTGTGGGAAGGCACAGACCGCGCGTCGGCATCGCCCATCGCCCGGGCCAAGGGTTGGCACGAACTCGTCTTCGCGGTCGTTGACAAGACGGGCCACGGATGTACATTGGCCATAGACGGTCAGGAAGTGGGCCGAGTGCCGGAGTTTAAGTCCTACATGACCATTGACCTTGGCGACCCCAGCTTCAATTCCGATAGCGTTGGACTAGGGTTCGATTCACTCAAATTCGAATAGGTTGCCCTTCCAAGAGGACTCCTTCGATCCCCAGGACGGAACAGTCCTGGGGATCGTCGTTTACTCAGGGTCTTCCGGGCACCAGATTGGTTAAATATGCATTACTCAAAGTAATCTTCTGTTAACGTCACCGAATGGACATCAACCGTAGCTCCGGTCCTTATGACAAATTCACTTAGGCCGATTTCGCTACAGGGATTCCCCCAGTCATACGTGTAACCTAAACGCGTCCACGGATAGCCTCCTTCTCCGTAGGACGACGCTTTCAGATCCTCAAACCATGTAATGTATTCAGGACTCACGACGACGTAGTCGTCCGACGTCTGAAAATCCAGCTCCGCTTCGCTGTCGCTGATCTCAGGGTCGGGTGACGGGCGAAATAGATCCTGCGGGTCCACCCAGAATTCGACGAATCGCGTCTTGCCGCTGTTCGGCGGCAAACCCAGCAACTGCTCCAGCCGTACCACCAGTCCATTGGGCATGCTCTTGCACTCGGCTATGGCAAACTGGACGCCCATGGCCGCCGTCACCCATACATCGCGCGTGGTCATGGTCTCCGCCTTGGCCAAGTCGCTTAGCACAACGGATTTCCCTACTAGGTCGTCGTATCCGGTATACGATGTCCAGGTAACCATCAACACCCGGCTCTCTCCCGGCACCCCCTCCCACGTTACGCGCGGGTTATAGGGGGTGATTGCCAGCAATTCCCGGCTGATTTCGCTCGCTTCCGCCACCTCCGCATCGGCCACCGCCGCCTCGTATGCGGCCTGAAGTTCCGCGTCCGACTTTGGCACCGGACAACCGGACATCACCACGCCCAGAAGCACCACACTCAGCGCCAGCGCAAACCCCTTCCCCGAAATGAAACGCATGCGACTACCCCCGTTGAGAAATTCAGGAAATGAGGGTCGGAGTCGGACTTCGACATAAACCCGCATTCCCCGCAACAACATCGATTAGGACAATTATAACAGATACAAACAAAACTTGGCGGGGACGACGGTGGACTTAGCGTTGCAAGTCTGACGCGGCTACCCGAAACAGACGCACTTCATTGCTGTCGTTGGCGCGTGCACACTCGGCATAGACGTGAAACACGTCTCCCACGCGAAGCCAGTGTGAATACCGCCACGTGAGGTAACGCCCCGGGGTCGAGGTTGTCAGGGCAGGTGCATCTGGCGTCAGGTCGGTGATGCGGCTCAGGTCGAGTGTATAGGCCAAGCCCGTTCCAATATTGTAGTTGGGGTCATGCCACTTGGCGTTCGATCCCTCGTATACGAAGAGGTAACCGATGCCCATCGGCACCACGCTTGCCGGCCGCGTGTAGAAGTTGTGCCAGCCGCCACTCTCCAGGACGGGATTATTGGAGTCCGTGAGCCAACCGAGTCCGTCGGCGCTCGTGAAATGGTAGGTGCGTTCAACGCGGTCAATGCCGATGACGTACATATGCCAGAGGCCGTTGGCGAATACGACAACCGGGTCTTTATACCCAGGCTCGATGCCGTGCCCCCACGTGGCAGGCGGCTCCAGTACCGGGCGCGCGGAAGCGGGGTCTAGACGGCTCGGGTCAGATGCGTCGTCGAACAGAATGATGCGCCAGCCGCCTTCTTCACGAGGGGAGCAGGCATACAACCGGAAAAGCCCGGTGGCCGGGTCAATCACGAGGGCCGGGCGTTCGAAGCCGCGCACACCCGCGTCTTCCCGGCGAATCGCGTGAACGGGTTCAAACCGGATTCCGTCTTCGCTCCTTAGGATTCGCAATTCGAAGCCGCGATACCCCGGCGGCGAGATAGTTTCCCGCATCCGTGCCGCCATCCAGAACGTTCCGTCCGGTGCGCGCACAACGGACGGAGCCCCCGCCCACCAGCCCGGTTCGTCACGGTCAGGTTCGAGAACGACTGAGTAGTCGGTGAATGCCTTTCTCAATGCCTCGAGCATGGAACAGTCTCCGCTGCAGAGTCTGTCTGCGCTTACTCAAACCAATGGGTAACCGGCGTTTCGAAGAACTGTTCAAGCGGGATTCCTCCCCGCCCAACCAGCAGCTTACGATGAACCGCATGTTCGCGACTGAATGCCTCTATCCCTGGCAGACCGGTTCGAGTACGTCCGCTTTTCACTTCAATTGTGACAAGTTTCCTGGCGCGACTCAGCACGAAATCCACTTCGCAATTGCGGCTCGACCAATAGAACAGACCGAAGTCAGAACCAACCGCCGCATTGGCGAGATATGCACCAACAGCCGTTTCAACCAATCGGCCCCAGAACTCGGAGTCGAAACGGGCTTCATCCAGACTCATTCCGGAGCGCGCCGACATCAATGCCGTGTTCATGACCAAGAGCTTGGGACTGGTAGCGCGACGGCGCAGTTCCTGTCCCATGTACTTCTCTACTCCCGTGACCAGGCCCGCGCCGCGCAACAACTGCAAGTAATGCGCCAGAGTGGTCGTGTTGCCCGCATCCTGCAATTGTCCAACCATTTTCTGGTAGGAAAGCACCTGGCCTGAATGCACGCAACCCAATTCGAATAGCCTCCGCAAGAGGGCGGGTTTGTCGACACGCGTCATTAGAAGCACATCGCGCGATATCGAGGTTTCAACCAGAGAATCGAGAACATAGTGTCTCCAACGCTCTGGCTCAGAGACGAGCTCAGCCGCGCCGGGATATCCTCCAAAGAATACATGTTGTTCGACGTTCCATCCAAAGGCTTCACGCATCTCCGGATAGAACCAGTGACGCACGGGAAGGACTTCAAATCTGCCCGCCAGGCTTTCGCTCAACCCCTGATGCACCAGAAGCGGTGAAGAACCCAATACGACCGTACGCAAGGGCAATTCCGCCGTGGTATCTTCATCCCAAAGGCGCTTTACGACTTCCGACCACCCAGGGATCTTCTGAATCTCATCGAGTATTAGCAGCGCACCGGGTCCCTCACCGGCCTTTCGGGCCAGAAGTCGAGCCGTCTCCCATTGTTGCTCCATCCAACTCCGATCCCTAAGGGCCGGATCATCCGCGGAGGCATAATGGCTGGGCAAGCCCGTGGCATTCATAACCTGTCGGGCAAGGGTCGTTTTTCCGGTTTGGCGTGGCCCGGCAAGCACCTGAATGAATCGTCTAGGCTCGTTCAGGCGGCGTGTAAGCTCTTTTACCGCAGCACGTTGAAAGTGCTTCATAGAACCTCATTACAAAATGCTCAATGTACTGAGTAATTTTACTCAATAAAATGAGTGTTATGCAAGTAGAGAATTCCCCCCCGGAGAATTGGCCTGTGTTGCTGCCTGGCTCTGACAGGCATTGGGCAACGACTCTATCATCCATTTTACCCTTGCATACCCTGCCGGATCCGGGCAGTCTGTATTCCGCTTCGTCTGACACTCCTATACGAAGAGGGGGACAACATGAGAATCTGCCATCTTTTCTCGTTGCCTTTGTGTGCGTTTCTGCTAATTCCGTTTGCGTCGGGAGCCGCCTACGCGGACACGGACACGGACACAGCCCCCGCTCCAATTTTGATCACGCCAAACCCCGAGTCTGACTGGTTGATTGGGCCTGTCGATGCGAAGGCACGGGTGACGAAGCACTCCAAACGAAATGAACTCGAACTGACCAACGATCTCCTAACGCGTACGTTCCGGCTTGCCCCGAACGCGGCAACGGTGGGATATCGAAACGGTGTGACGAACACATCGATCCTGCGCGGAGTGAAACCTGAGGCCATCGTCACGCTCGATGGACAACGTATCGAGATTGGCGGACTGAAAGGCCAGCCCGATTACGCCTATCTCGATCCGGAGTGGATTGACGCGCTGACCAATGCGCCCGAGGCCTTTGTGTTCGAGGGATATGAGGAATCGGTGCCCGTCGCCCCGTATCCGTGGGAGCCCAAGCGCCACGCCCCCGCGAACCCGTGGCCGCCGAAGGGTGCGCGAGTCACCATGCACTACGCGCCTTCGGAGCACTGGAAAGCTGTATACGATGGACTGCGAGTTTCTATTGTGTACGAACTCTACGATGGACTGCCCGTCCTTGCGAAGTGGGTCGTAATCGAAAACGGGACATCACACGACGTGATGGTCGACGGCATAGAATCCGAGATACTCGCCGTTACCGAGAACGAGAAGGACCGTGTACACGTGGAGAGCGAATATGCGTTCAACACGATGAACACAACGTTCTGGGGACCTGACGCGGATTATCTCACGCAGGTGGATTACGAATACCGGATGCCCCTACTCCTGACGAGCAAATACCCGCTTGGTCCCGGCGTAAAACTTGCTCCCGGCGAGCGATTCGAGTCTTTTCGGACTTTTGAACTGCTGCAGGACAGCGACGACCGCGAGCGCCGTGGCATGGCGCGCCGGCGCATGATGCGTACGCTCGTGCCGCAAGTGACCGAGAATCCCATCCTCATGCACGTCCGAAATTCCAATTCGGAGTCCTTGCGCCGCGCCGTCGATCAATGCGCCGACGTCGGTTTTGAGATGATCATTATGACGTTCGGAAGCGGATTCGACATCGAGAGTGAAGACGCGGCGTACATCGCGCGCATCAAGGCGGACGCGGATTACGCCCACAGCAAGGGCATCGAACTGGGCGGTTATACGCTCATGACCGCTTCGCGCGACATTAGCCCGGAGTTCAATGTCATCGCGAAAGACACCGGCAAACCGGGCAGCATGTTTGGGCAAAGCGTCTGCCTCGCGAGCGATTGGTCCGATGGATACTTCAAGCGCGTCCTGAATCTCATGGACGCAACGGGCCTGAACGTCATCGAAACCGACGGACCTTTCCATGGCGACACGTGCGCGTCGACCACGCACGCGCATCATCGCGGCTACGAAGATTCGCAATTGCGTCAATGGCAACGCTGTGCGTGGTTCTACCAGGAATGCCGCAAACGCGGAATCTACATCAATACACCCGACTCCTATTACTTCACAGGAAGTAACAAGTGCGCGATGGGGTATCGCGAGACCAACTTCAGCCTGCCCCGCTGGCAACAAATCTTGATCGCGCGGCAGAACATCTTCGATGGCACGTTCGAGAAGACGCCGAGCATGGGCTGGATGTTCGTGCCCCTCGTCGAATACCACGGCGGCGGGGCCGCAGCCACCATGGAGCCGCTTTCCGATCACCTTCTAGAATACGAATGGCACCTTGCGCAGAACTTTGGCAGTGGTGTCCAGGCGTGTTACCGCGGACCGCGCCTCTATGACACCGACGCGACGCGCGCCGTCGTCAAGAAGTGGGTCGACTTCTACAAGGCCCACCGCGCCATCCTCGATTCTGACCTTGTCCACGTCCGCCGCGCCGACGGCGCCGGTCTCGACTGCATGCTGCACGTCAACCCCACGCTCGCAGAACGTGCGCTGGCGATGGTGTTCAATCCAACGGACGAGAAGATTGAAGAGACCATTACGCTGCGGCTCTATTACTCCGGGCTTACGACCATAGCGAAGATTAGCGAGCAAGACGGCAAGGAAAAGGAATACGAGTTGGACCGAGGCTACTGTGCGCGCGTGAAGGTGAAGGTGCCCGCGAAGGGGATTACGTGGCTGGAGGTGCGGTAGCGCTTGGTGATGTGGCTGCCCTTTCCGTGAATATCGGAAGGAAACGCAAAGGCGCTAAGATGATTGCGAGGGTGCCCCTTGAAAAGGGATTCCTTGCTGCTTTTGCGCCTTTGCGACTTCCATGAGAAGGCCTAGTCAAATCCGACGTGGCGGGTTTCGTTGGACGAGCCTGCCTTGCTTCCATACGCACTGCTTAATGCTCGTAACTTGGGCGCGTGCACGATAGGGTCC
>JAIBAQ010000216.1 GCA_019695095.1 Candidatus Hydrogenedentota bacterium | reverse complement strand
TTGGATTTTCCGTAGTCGCAACTCGGAGAATTCGACGTGTTGCGAGCGGAAACACGTCGCACAACAGGGTGGTCGCCCTCCGAGGCCACTTGTAGGGCTGGGTTGCACGAATAAGTGCGTGTTGCTTGACATCGAATGGGTCATAACCACGAAGTCCGTGTCTATCGATATAGCCCGTGAGAGCGCCGAGCCAATCGGCGGCCACCACAAGCGGATTGGCATCTTCAGTCATTTTTGAATCCCTGCTGCCGAGCGCATGCTTTCAAGAAACTTTGGATAGTTGCCTTGATGGGAGTATTTTGCCAGGACCGTATCTCGCGCAGCCCGGCCCATTCGTTCTCTCAATGATGCATCGACAATCAACCGTTCCAGCTTATCACGCCAGTCTTCAGGGGAATCCGCCAGGAAGCCGTTGATGCCGTCTTCAACTACTTCGCAGTTCATACCTACGGGAGAGACCACGCACGGCGTACCTACTCCCATATACTGCAGCGCCTTGAAAGCGCACTTGCCCCGGGCGCAGCGCGATTCCGATAGCGGCATTAGGCCGATGTCGGCGTCTCTGTGGTAGTCAATGGCGTGTTGAAGCTCCCATTTGACGTTAATGATTGGAGCGTCCGTGCGCTCATAAGGGCGATCGCTCGCGACAGACAAAACGATGTTGTGCTTTTTCGACAAGTCTCGAACCACATCGATAATGATGTCAAGGTACTCTTGATTGGTGTGTACGCCGGCCCAGCCCAGTACAATGGGAGCATCGGCGCGCTGCACATACTGTTTCTGGGTGTGAATCTCCATGTCGATGCACGTTGGGACAATGGTGGACGGTATGCCGCGCGCGGATACGTGCTCGAACAGATAGCGATTGCCTACCACGGCATGTCTACAAATGCGGCACATCTTCCATGTCCAATTGAAGTCTACCAGGAACAGAAGCGGGCTGTTTACGCCATCCGGCGGCTCCCAAATGGCATCGTCGATATCGAAGACAATCCGCCTGTTCAGAAATACTGCCAAGTACTCAAGAAGCGGAGGGCCGTACCCGTGCGTCATCAGGGGCCCCCTAAAGAAGACCACATCCGCGCCGGGTACGTGGCGCATTTGTGCAAGGCGGCGCAGAAACGTCAGAAAGACGTAGGCGGCCTTTCTCAGTTTGCTTCCCTTCTCCCAGCAACGACGGTACAACGCCGACGAGGAAGGAAGACACACGATGCACTTGTGTCCATCCTTTCGAAGCATGTCCGCAAACTTCAGCACGCGATAGCGCACACCGGCATTGATTTCCGGCGCGTTTCCGAACATGACTACTTTCATCCAGTGTTCCTTATCCCAAATTCATCACCGGGCCATGTCGTGCGTGAGCGAAACCCCACCGCACAGGACCTTGAATTCATGCGACAGGGGTTTTGACGAACACACAGCCCGCTGCAATTCGCTGAATGGGTCTCCGCGACTATCATGATCACGACTGGAACTAGATGCAAGGCCACGTCTTCTTGAGGAATCCCGGCATATGGGATTCAATACACGCGCTCACGGACCGACTATGCCCTGCGATATCGAATCGTGATTAGGAGCTATCCAAGCTTTCCCCTGTCTTCGGAGTGCCGGGTGATTGGGCCCTTTGCAGAGCGCATTCCCAATGCGGAGAACATGTGGGTGCGCAACCTGCGTAGGCACGTGCAGTCGGCTGAATTACGACGCCACAAAAGAAACTCTGCCTGTCAATTGACGATTAGTCGCGGCAACAGACATTCAGAGATACCCTTCTGACTTCAAGGCCTTCTTCTCCTCTTCGGTTAACTCCGGTACCTCTTGACTGGGGCTCGTGGGGGCCTGATTCCCGGGCTTAATGGCTGCCAGTCTTTCCATCATTGATGCTACCCGGACAGGTTCAGCCTGCAGACAATCGTTCACTTCCAGCGCATCTTCCTCGATATTGTAAAGCTCGTGTAATCCGTCCGTTGAATGTATAAGCTTCCAAGGCCACTCTATGTACGCGGTACGTATTCGCCGGAATCGTTTTCCAGCGACAGGGTGCTTAAACTCGATGGCCCGGGCATAGTACTCTTCCGCGATAATTGGAGGGTTTTGCCTCGCTCCCAGGAATGGTTTCAAGTCTGGGCGATAGATCCCCGCGGCCGCCATCATGCTTGGGAAAATCTGGACTAGTGATGCGGGGGTATGCACCTGCATTGCTGCGGATTGATTGACCAGTTTTACAGCCAGAGGGACTCGTATAACAGCTTCGTGCACATCTTGGCCGTGGATAGCTAGATGGTGCTCCCCCAGGTACTCTCCGTGGTCTGAAGTCACGATGATCAGACTATTGTCGAAATGTCCCGAGTCCTGCAATCCCTTTAGAAGCAGGCCCAAGGCTCTGTCGGCGTTGTAGACGCCCAAGTCATATTGCTTTGTGACTTCCTCGATCAACCTGCGGTCTATGGATCCCGATCCCGAGGCCACGGCCTCTTTTAATTGAAACGGAAGATTCGCATCTCTGGAGGCAGGCGGAAAACTGACTCCTGGTGGAAGCGTCAGGTTGTACGGCGTGTGTGCATCTCGAATATTGACAAAAAGAAAATACGGGCGGTCGCTTTGGCCCCGTATCCAGTTCATGATTTCTGGGTAGAGTGCATCTTCAGCCGCCCGGGTGCCTTCACTTTGGTTTGACAGGAGCCTGTAAGTCTCAAAACCGCGCCCCAACCCCCACCGCTCTCCGAGAAAACCTGGGGGGTTCGTGCTTGCACAGTACCCGGCCGTGGCATACCCTTTCGCGGCAAGAATCTGGGCTGCGGTTGGGATTGTCTCACTCAACGCAATTTCCGCTACCTCTCCCTTTGAGGCATCCAGCACGGTGTGAGCTCCGTGTTCAAAGGCAAACAGCCCGGTGAACATGGATGCGTGCGAAGGTAATGTCCACGGCGCGGTGGCATACGCCCAAGAATACTTCGTACTGGTTCGAAGGAATTGGCTCAGATTCGGCGTGGTATCGAGCCCGTATCCCCACGCACTGGTGTGGTCAGCACGCACTGCGTCAAACACAATGAGAACGATGTTTGGGCTTCTGCGCGTCTTCTGGCAGTGCAAGAGCAGGCTAAGAGAAATGGGGAGGAGTCCCTTCAAAAAAGTCCGTCGCTCCATGGTAGCGATCTCTCTTTCTTCACATTAGCTAGGAAGAGCCTATTTCTCGAGCGCGGGTTTTCTCATTACAAAAATCAGGTATGCACAAAGTGCTCGTTGGTCTGTGCTGTAGATCAACCAGTCGTAGAATGCAAACAACACAAAAGCCGGCAGGAAGAAGCCGAAATAGTGCGACTGGTGATATCCGCAGAAGACTTCTTCAATTTCGAATCCCTTATTAACTGCCGCCCGTCTGAATTTCGAGTACGTGCATTGATCGTAATGGGCTGGAAATCCACAAATTCCTTTTGACTCTTCGTAGATCGCATGTATCAGCTTCTTCGTCAAGGAATTGGGGAGTGCTCTGTTGACTAACGCAAATGGGGAGTTGCTCGAAGGGAAGAAGTGAATGCACACGCCCCCAGGCTCCATGACGCGATACGACTCTTCGAGGAAGTGGTTGACATCCATCATATGCTCCACCACGCTTCGAGATACCATCATCGCGATACTGTTATCAGACATGGGAATGGCTCGCGACATGTCGGCAACGCAACGTTTTCGGACTCCGAAATTTAAACGCAGTTCTTCAAGGGAGACGTCTAGCGATATGACGGAACGAAGTTCCTCGTGGTCTAGGATTGAAGTCAGGCGGCTTGATCGGCCTCCTCCAACATCTATGACCATTCCTGTCCCAGAGAGATGTCTGAAGTTCAAGACTCTATCCAGGTACAATGTCTCGAAATTGACTCTGGCTTGCGGCAGCCGGGCCATTATCTTGGCGCTCAAGCGTCTATTGCTCTCTATAAACTGTCTGATTGACACTGCTCTTACTCTCCTGCATTGGGCGGAATCCTGGGCGGGCTCACTTTCGCGTGGTTTCGATTTGCGTAGAAGAAGCACGCCACGAGTGCAATAACGACGTACCCCTGTGGATACAAGAAACGGGGCATGGCCAGTCCTGCCACAAGTTGTCCCACAAAGGCCGCCAAAACGCCACGCGCCAAGGCCCGAGATTTGGGCTCAGCTTCCGCGAGTACTAGAGCCTGACCTGATACGACAATTAGGCTGTAGGCTGTGATGACGAACAACAAGCCCACTAGACCTCCTTTGTAGAGGTAGTACATCCAGATGTTGTGTACGGTGGTGTATTCGCGAACGCCTGCGGCGAGTTGTTCGCCGCTCTGGGCCATGTCCAGGGCTTCAAATCCACCTCCGAGTCCGACCCCAAAGAGAGGATGTTGCATGAAAGCGTTCAGGGCTCCAGCCATCTCGATGAAACGAGCGCGCAACGACGCCTCGACTTCGTACCCTGTCAGCATTGCGCCGGACAGCAGCCTGAAGCTTGTGAATGCCAGGACCGCCATGATTCCTATGCCCACCATGGAAACCATCACGTAGGGCAGACGGCGTCCCGGCAAACAGAGCAAGGTGAGCACCGCAAGAGAAACCGCAGCGGAAGCATATGCCGTTCGCATGAACGTAATGAAGATTGCGGCGCCGAGAATGCAGGCGATGGCCGTCCAGAACACACGAAATCGGAACCTAACGTTTCTGGCCAGGGCCAGGCTCACGGCGATGACCAGAAACATCTCGAAGAGTGCGTGGCCATTGGGACGAACCATCTGAAACGTGAATTTTCCAAGGGGATATAGCATGAATTCACCCCAGGGCGTCTGATGTAGCTGAACCAGGTTTCCTGTTAACGAGGCATAGAGGAAGTAGGCGATAGAGACGGTTGCCACAAGTATCGTAACGGATAGAACTACAAAGAGCATTCTGCGCGCTTGGCGACGGTCACGAATAAGGGCGACCAGCAGGAAGTACGAGAGGATGAAGAAGGGGAAGCGAGCTTCGCCAATCAGAGAGGATGTGTCGACTCTCCGCATTATTCCCGTGAACATTGCCAAGATGAAGTAGACAGCAAGCGAGAGCATTCCAATGTGAACCGTATGAACTCCCACGTGAACTTTACGCAGGAGCACAAGATATGCCACGTGACCCATCAGTAGAAAGAGGAGTATTTCTCTTGGATGCCAGACGATTCCGCCAAAGCTCCATGTTGCGACCGAGTAGTATTGGTGGCTAAACAGGAGCAGTACGCAGTACAAGATGGCAATGAATGCCGACGGGCCAAAGACCAGAACCATCAGGGCGGGCACGCCACAAGCAATGAGGATGGATTTCTCCCAGCCCAAAACGGCGACGGCAATGGCTGCGGCAACGGCAAGCGCCACTTGTTGGCGGAACACCATCTTCTTGTCAGGGAAAACGTGCGTTTTCACCAACCGGTGAACTCGTTCTGAGAACGAACTGAGCATTTAGCGCGGCTGCAGCCTATCGTTTACGCGAGGTTGTCGACAAGGTGTATTCATCCCAGGATAGTCTCGATTCTTTCAGTCACCTATTCGGTCAACCTTTCATTCGGCCTGTGCCTGTCACGACGCGTCGGTGCTTCCGCAATGATTAAGAAACTAATGTCATCATCCAATACTCGATCAAGCGCCACTAGTATTGTGAAATCCAGATACTGCAGCAATCTGACCATCTCGTTTTGAGTCCACACGTGATAGTGAATTAGACCCCGCCGGACTATGTACTGAAAGTCGAAGCTGCCGTCTTTCTGCCGAGCAGAGTCCTTCCAGAGGTGCCCATCAGTCTTGCTGACAGTATCTTCCCACTCTTCCCAGTGAGTTGGATCGCTATAGTCGACAGAGAGTTCAGAGTCTTTAATATGGTGTTCAAGAGTAGTCTTAGGTCGTATTCGATCAAAAGTGCGATTTGCATGAGGTAGTCTTAGCACCAAACGCCCACCCGGCTTGAGCACGCGTGCCCATTCCTCGAGTACGGAGATTGTGTTTGGCATATGTTCTAGGACATGCGAGGAACAAAGATAATCAAAACAATGAGAAGCAAAAGGGAGGTGTGCCGCGTCGCTGTTGACGTCGACGAAGATTCGCGATTTCCTGGCATCAAGCAACGCGGAGAACTTGTCAACGTAGATTGTCCTCCTAGACGACGTGTACGGGTTTGCCCCGGGTCCAATTTCGATGCCCTTTCCAGAACAGTATGCATCAATTAAGCGATATGAGAATCGGGAGTTTAAGATGAGTGTCTTGGGGCGGACAAGCCATTGAGCACATCTTTTCAAAATGGGCACCAGTGATTTTCGGCGTGTTGAGTGTATGCTTATCATAGATGCCAACCCAGTTCTCCTCCCACTCGTCCAACAGTCGGGGCAATTACACAACGAATTCCTCAGCCAGCGACGGAAGTCAGTATCCTATAAATACTCTGAGCTGTCTTTTCCCACGAGAAGGATGCTGCGCGTCGTCTCGCGTTGGCCGCCAATAGCGCTCTTCGTTCACTATCCAGTAAGAGATCTTCAATGCCGCGCTCAATATCGTGTGCGTCATATGGGTCAACAAGTATACCAGTTTCTCCCACCACTTCAGGCAAGGACGAGCAATTTGAGGCCAGTACGGGCGTGCCGCAGGCCATCGCTTCCAGAGCGGGAAGACCAAAACCTTCCCAAAGCGACACAAATGCCAACGCATCGGCAGCCGTAAGAACGGCCGGAAGGTCTTCGTCGTCTATGAACCCCGGCGTATGAATGCGATTTCGTACGGGACAAGACTCGATCGCGCGCATCGTGCCTTCTTCCATCCAACCGGCTTTGCCCGCAAGGACGAGATGCTGTGGCGCCGCAGGGTGGGCGGCGTAAAATCGGGCGAAGGCTTCAATCAGCCGCGGAAGATTCTTGCGGGGCTGTATCGCACCGACATACAGGAGGAAGCGTTCAGGCAGACGGTATTTGGCGCGCACCTCTTCAAGGCGGGACGCGTCAGCAACGGGACGAAAACGGTCCGAGACTCCGAGTAGGCACACATGCACGTCTTCAGGCGGAACGTGATAGAGACGGCAAACATCGCGCTTGGTGGATTCGCTGATGGCTATGATCTTATCGGCCCTTCGGAAAGCATTTGCCGCTTGAAGTCGTGCAGACAAGCGAAAGCGCAACGGAAAGTAGTCCGGAAAGGTCCGGTACGCGACGTCAAGAGCCGAAACGACTACTGGGCAAGGCGCTCGCCACGGGACTTGAAGCCCGGGCGAGAAGAATACATTCGGGCGCGACCGTCTCAACTCCGGGCCCAGGATGCGATGCGTCCAGCCGCGTGCGGATGGTAGAACGCGAACGTGAACGTGTTCGTTGGGTTCGCAGAAGTCACCGATCGGTGGATTGTCGATGTATAGGCGCAACTCGGGAGGGGGCGACAAATGGAGCATTCCCTGGATCAGCTCCTTGCAGTAGGAACCGATTCCCACGCGCCTCTCAGCATTTGCGGAGCGCGCATCGATTGCAATGCTTATTGCGCTGCCGCTATCCACGGCAATGCATCGATTCATCCATTTCTCATGACTCGCGCGGGACACGACTCCACCGATGCTTACGAGGAATCAGTTACCGCTAGCTATCGCCTCTCTCGCCGCAACTACTTTGCTGGACCAACTTCAAGCAGTTCAAAGCCCGCCCAGACTACTTTGGTTCCGGCGTCTTGGCTCAACGTTACGATGCGAACGGCCGACGCGCTCCCCGAGTCGAATACGGCCGTATAGTCGAGGAATCCGAATTCCGCGGACGGCTTTGCCTGGATAAACGGCTCCGCCAGCTTCTTGACGGGGCCATTCTCGCCTCCAGAGACATCCCAGACGGAAACGAGAGCCGCCTTATCAGAGAGATTCAGCGCCTTCACTCGCACGCGGTACAGAGTCTTCGGTTTGACATTCTTAACTGTCTGTCCGAATTGCCGGAAGATGGAGTCATTTGCATCAGGCTTGTTCCATGTTTGGAGGACGCCAAAGCCCGCGAGCGGCACTCCGTCTTCATAGCGCTCGACTTGAGACGGAATATCGTCTACCGAATAGCCGAACCCGTGTGTCCATTCCGTGGGAAGGCGCACACCATCCGGCCACAAAGCGATCGATCCGTTCGCCAACAAGTTAGATGTGTCAGCAGCGTTTGCGTGCAATTCGAAGCGATCCCAGATGACTGTAGCCGGGAACTTCGCTTTCGGGCAAGCTGTCACGATGCGGATAGTCTCGAAACTGCCGCTGTTGAACACCGCTGAGTAATCGCGGAAGTTCTCCGATTGGACGAGTTGAATGAGCGGCGATGCAATTCGTTCGACTTTGCTCTTCTTTTCGTCAATGATACCCCAAACCGCGACGACTGCGGTGACTCCTCCGGGGTTCTTGGCTTTGAATGACAAGCGGTAGTCGGTGTCCTTCGCCAGGCCTTTGACATTGACGCCGAATTGCCGCAGCACGGAGTCCGCGCCATCGCTTTCACGCCATGTCTGTTCGACAGCTTTCCAATTGTCGTATGTCGTTCCACTGTACGCGCTGATGGTGGATGGCATCTTCTCAAGGGTGTAGCCGTAGGCATGCGTCCATTCGAGCGGGACTCGTATGCCGTCTGGCCACTCATTGAAGTCACCGTTCGGTACGAGATTGACGGCAGTGTCGGCAACATCCACAGGCCCGGGAACAGGTTCTGTGACTGCTTGAGATGCGGCCACCGGGACTGCAGTCGGAGGCGCAGGGGCAGGACTTGGCGTTTGAATTGCCGGAGGGGCTGCGGATTCTGCTGGACTCGTAGAAGGCTTAGGAGTCGGCGCGGGAGGAACCGAGACGAGTTTATCCGGCGCGGCTGCCTGCAAAGGTTCACCAGAATCTGAACCGGGAGTATTCGGAGCGGCTGGCTGTTGACAACCAAGCCCGTGCATAAACACCATTACCGCAAACGTGAAACTAATGGCTTTCCACGAAACGTTCATTTTAGAGACTCCTCCAAGCGCAAAGGTGCAAAACGCTTGCCCCTGCCATCCAAAGCCGAAGAACAAACGAGACATCAGTCTAACAAACGCATGTCCACTTCACAAAGTTGACTTGGGGCGAACACGCAACGTGTCCACAAATGACCCGATCAGGGTGATTTGACGCTATGTCTGGCGAAATCCGCGGCAATTGCATCCACGGGAAGGGCCATGAGCAGGTTGTCTTGCGTCGAAACCTGCCTAAGTTCCACCAACAGCATGGGGTCTGTCTCCATAGCTGTGAAGGTCACGGTCCATTT
>JAIBAQ010000215.1 GCA_019695095.1 Candidatus Hydrogenedentota bacterium | reverse complement strand
TTGTTTTCGGCTTCGCGGCGAATCCATTCGCCCAAGAGGCGCACGCCGAATCCGGTCGCGCTGTTGGTATCGAGATACGACACGTTCTTGACGCCCCAGGCCGTGCCTGCGATATCGATGTGCGCCCACTCGGTATCGCCGACGAATTCCTTCAGGAAACATGCGGCAGTCACCGCGCCCGCTTCGCGCGCGGGACCGATGTTGCACAAGTCCGCGTGCGTGCCTTCCATCAACTTGCCGTAATCTTCCCACAGCGGCAAACGCCAGATGCGCTCGCCGACGGCATCGCTGGCCTGCTGCAACGAGCGATACAGCGCATCGGTCGTGGCGGTGACGCCGGCCGCGTAATGTCCAAGCGCGACAACACACGCGCCGGTCAAGGTCGCGATATCAACCATTTTGTCGGGACGATACGTATCCACGATGTAGGCCATCGCATCCGCAAGAATGAGACGGCCCTCGGCGTCGGTGTTGTGTACTTCGATGGTCTTCTTGTTGTAGGCGCGCACGATGTCGCCGGGCTTCTGCGAACGCGCGTCGACGACGTTCTCCGTGGCGGGGATCACACCGATCACATTGATGGGGGGCTTCTGATGGGCGATGAGCTTCATCGTCCCGAGGACGGCCGCCGCGCCACACATGTCGAACTTCATTTCGTGCATATGATCGGCCGGCTTGATGCTGACGCCGCCGGTGTCGAACGTAATGCCTTTGCCCACGATGGCGAGCGTTGGCGCCGTATCCGCATAGTGGTAATTGAGAATGATGAGTCGGGGCGGTTCGGCGCTGCCGCGCGCCACGCCCAGCAACGCGTTCATACCCAGCTCGCCCATGCGCCCCGTGTCGAGGCAGTCATAGGTTAGCCCCGTGTTTTCGGCGAGGGCCTTCGCCTCGAACGCCAATTGGGCCGGGGTCATTTCGTTGGAGGCGGTATTGGCAAGGTCGCGCGCCCAGTTGGTGCAACAACACGTCTTTTCGGCGCGTTGCGCCTCCGCCTTGACCGAAGCGATGTGCTCCTCGGAGTCAATCACAATTACGAGTTCATCCACGGAAGTGGGCGCGCCTTCTTTGGGAAGGGCTTTGTACCGATCAAACCGGTATTGGCCCAGCATGAGTCCTTCGACGAAATACGCGACAGGCCACTCGGGTTGCCCCGTGAGGTCCAGGAGAACGCGCGTCGCTCGGGCTTTGCGCAGGACATCCACGGTCTTCCCCGCGCTGCGCCGGATCGCTTCCGGTTGGACCTTCGCGCGGTCGCCGCATCCCATCACAAGCACGCCCGCGTAGGGACTCGACGGCGTGGCGGAAAAAGAGACTTCTTCAGCCTTGCCGCGAACGACGCCTTCCTCGATCAGTTTCGCGGGTAAACCGGCGTCGCCTTTGCTCAACGACTTGGGTTTGGCCGGCGGCTCGTTTTCCCAAATGGGCGTCAGTACAACAGTCCGTCCTTCGGCATACGGAAATCCGCTCTTGATCGATACGTGAATGTCCATAGTATTGCCTGCGCTACTGCCAGTAACGGTCTTGCCAACCCTCGGTCCTACACAGCCGCCGGTTGCTCGACCAGTTCCCCTTCCAGCCAATGCCCCTTATGGGCGACGATGCGCACGTTGACGAGGTCGCCGATTTCCAGTTCCGCGTCGCGGACCGTCACGGGACGGAAGCCGTCGGTGCGGCCATTCATCGCGCGGCGTTCGCGCGTATGCGCGCCGTCAATGAGGACCTCCTGCTCGGTCCCGACATAGGCGGCCATACGCCCATCCGTGATCCGATCCTGCAGCGCGATGATGCGCGCCAGGCGTTCCTCTTTCGCTTCCCTGGGCACGTCGTCGACCATCTTCTCGGCCTTGGTGCCGGGTCGCGTCGAATACTTGAAGGGGAAAATCTGGCTGAAGCTGACTTCCTCTAGAACGCGCAAGGTTTCCGCGAAGTCCGCTTCAGTCTCCGTGGGAAAACCGACTATCAGGTCGGTCGTGAGTTCAATGGTTGGATTAATGGAGCGCATGTAACGCACCTTCTCCAAATACTGATCGATCGTGTGGTTGCGGTTCATTAATTCAAGCACGCGGTCGCTTCCTGCCTGAAACGGCAAGTGAAGATGGTTGCAGATGTTCTCGCGCTCGGCCATCAAATCGGAGAGGCGGTCGTTCCAGTCGTTGGGGTGCGGCGACGTAAAGCGAATGCGCCGGAGTCCGTCCACTTGGGAAACCTGGTCCAACAGTTCGTAGAAGCCCACATCGTGCGCGCGATAGGAATTGACGTTCTGGCCCAGAAGCCAGATCTCTTTTGCGCCGCGTTCGACGAGGTCGCGCACTTCCCGGAGGATGTTGTCCGCTTCACGGCTGACTTCGCGTCCACGCGTATAGGGAACGATGCAGAAGGTGCAGAAATTGTCGCAGCCCTTGGTGATCGACACGTAGGCTTTGCAGCCCTCGACGTGGCCCGCCTCGACCCATTCCTCCGGCACGAAGTTCTGGACGCGATTGGCGGCGCGGGGCATCCATTTCGTCATCAGGACGCGTTCGCCGCGTTTGACGGACTCGATCATCTCCGGGAGACGGAAGTAGTTGTCAGGACCAAAGACGATATCGACGCACTTCTCGCGGCGGAGGATGGTCTCCCCTTCCTGCTGGGCAACGCAACCGCCGACACCGATGATGAGGCCGGGATTCTTACGCTTCAGTCCGCGCAGGCGGCCGAGCATGCTGTAGACCTTGTTCTCGGGGTTGTGCCGGACCGAGCAGGTGTTCAGGAGCACGAGCGAGGCTTCGTCGGGCTCGTGGGTCATGGCGTAGCCTTGGCGCGCCAGGACTTCCATCATGCGGAAGCTGTCGTGCTCGTTCATCTGACAACCGAAGGTCTGTATGTACGCTTTTGGAGTGCTCATGCGGCCTTGCACGGATTTTGTGGGCAAAATGTGCCCTTTCCAGTGTGGGATAGGATAGCGTTTTTTGGGGGTACACCGCAATGAGGGCGGGGTCGACGAGGTGGACGAGGCCGGTGGCGAACTGGAGACCGGCGCTATGAATCGCGGCGATAATGGCATAGAATCAAGCTTCAAGCATATCTGTGCATCATTTTCATGGGAGGATTCCATGGGTCTTCTGTTGACCGTCTGCACGTGCGTAATTTTGTCGCAGCAACCGGCTGCGGCGGAGGCGGCGGAAGCGCCGATTCCCGCCGAGACCATCGAGGCGTGGACTGCGCCGTACCTCAACTGGCACTACTATCCGGAGTATGTGATTCCGCCGAATCCGAAACCTGAATTTGGGTTCAGCGCGGTGGACTGTCCGTTCGTGTGGCGGCTGGGCGACACGTGGCAGATGTGGTTCACGGGATTCGACGGTAAGGGCTATCAAACCGCGCTGGCGACCAGCCCCGACTTGATCCATTGGACGCCGCAGAACATCGTGATGAGCTTTGGCGAAGAAGGCGCGTTCGATTACGGTGGTGTTGCGTTTTGCGGGGCGTTGCTGGAATCGTACGACGTCAAAGCGCCGCGAACCTTGAGAAAATGGAAGGGCAAGTATTGGGCATTGTATAGCTGCTATCCGAAGCAGGGCGGTTACGAGCTTCGGCCCGGAGCCGAGGGCGTGGCGGCAAGCAAGGACGGCGTCACGTGGATGCGTCCGATGCCTGAAACGCCGATCTTGTCGATCGATGGCGCGGCGGAATGGGAGAAGGATTGCATCTACGCGCCGTGGCTGTTGGAACACAATGGGAAGTTCTGGAACTTCTACAATGCCGCGAATGGTTCGCGCGAGCAGATGGGCATTGTGACTTCCACGAACATGTTGACGTGGCAGCGTTACGAGGGCAATCCCGTATTGCGGAACGGTGGCGCGGATGCGTACGACGCGGAATTCTGTTCGGATGGGAAAGTGTTCCGCGACGGCGATCATTGGGTGATGTTCTATTTTGGCGTGGGCAAGGGCGGCGCGCACATCATGGCGGCGTTTTCGCGTGACCTGTTGCATTGGACCAAACGCGAGGAACCCTTGTATAAAGCCGGCGGACACCCGCAGGGCCTCGACAAGCAGTACGCGCACAAGATTTCGCTGGTATGGGAACCTGCATCCGAGACGTTTTACATGTATTACTGCGCGGTTGGCGATAAGGGTCGTGGCATAGGGCTGTTGACAAGCAAACCCATTCAAGGGAAGTAGGTCAGACGTGGAGCGTCGCGGCTTTACATTGATTGAGCTGCTGGTGGTGATTGTGATTATCGCGCTGCTGGCGGCCATTCTGTTGCCTGCATTGGGCAGGGCGCGCGAGGCGGCGCGCCGCGCGAGTTGCCAGGGTAACCTCAAACAGTTCGCTTCGATCTTTCACATTTACAGCGGCGAGAACCAAGGGTATTTCCCGCCGCCTGCCCCGTATGGAAGCGTACGGACCGACTCGCGATCGTCTCCCCTGTTTGAATCGCCTCATGCCGCGACGGTGTATCCGGATATCCTAACGGACTTTCAGATTGCCAAGTGCCCTTCCGACTCCGGGGGCGATCCGGAATGGACCAGCGTGTTGGCGCGCGTGCCGGACGACGGAGGCGATTTCGAGACGTGGAAGATCGCGGCGATCGCGGCCAATGACACAGTGTCGCTGGATTACTTTCAGTGCGCGGAGTTGGCGCGTTCTTACATGTACAAAGGCTACGTGGCAACGAGCGTGGCCGAGTACTACGGCGTGTGGGGAAGCAAAGCGGCGTCTCCGATAGTGGACACGGTAACGATTCAAGGCGTGGGCGAGGTCAGGCGAAAAGATTACGGGGCAGACTTGGATATCACGGCGGGCGCGTGGCCGCCGTGGGTGCCGTCTGCGCCGATGGCTTCAGGATCCGCGGGGGGGACCACTGTGTATCGCCTTCGCGACGGCATCGAGCGGTTCTATGTGACGGACATCAATTCCCCTTCGGCATCGGCGATGTCGCAAAGCCGCATACCGGTGATGTGGGATACCTTCGGAAGCAACCAGTTCTCGGATAGCGGCGACGCGGGAATAGTGTTCAATCACATACCCGGAGGCAGCAACGTTTTGTACATGGACGGGCACGTGAGTTTCGTCAATTATCCGACCGCCTTTCCCATAACGAACGATGAGCAGTTGGTGAAAGAGAATAGCCATCACGGGTTGGGGTGAGGGGATTTTGGATTTTGGATTTTAGATTTTGGATTGAAGAAAAGATGAATCGTCCTTGAATTGTCGGGGTCTGGTTGAGGCTACATGAGATCTTTGAATTCGCTTGAGGTGGGGGTCAAATCGGATCCGATTGAGTATCGGTATTCGTATGAGTGGTTGTTTGACCTGATGCAGGAGGAAGAAGTTCGCCACGTGCAAGTGGGGAGTTTCTTTGAGCTCTATCAGTTGCCGGACGAGTTCTTCCTGGCGTTGCGGGAGAGCGCGGAAAAGCGTTCGGTGCGTATATCGAGCATGTTCACGGCGCATCGGGAGCTGGGCGGGTTCTTCCGTCGTGAAGCGGGTTGGGAAGCGGTGGCGCGTCGCAATTTCGAGCGGATGATTGAAGTGGGCGCGCTGTTGGGGGCCGCGAGTGTGGGCTCGAATCCCGGCGCGGTCATGCGTGACGATTCGTCGCACAAGGCGCAGGGGATCGCGTGTTATGTGAAGCACATGAAGGAGCTCATGCACTTCGCGCATGCGAAGGGGCTTGAGTGCCTGACGATCGAACCGATGTCGTGTCTTGCGGAACCGCCGACGTTGCCGGATGAAATCGAAGCGATGGCGGAAGAGCTAAATGCGTATCACCGGCAGTTGCCGGAATCGACTGTGCGCGTCGGGTATTGCGCGGATGTCTCTCACGGATATGCGGATGAGCATTCGGCGGTGAAGCACACGCACACAGAGTTGTTTGTTGCGACGTTGCCGTATCTGTGGGAAGTGCATTTGAAGAACACGGATGCGATCTTCGGTTCGACCTTCGGGTTTTCAGAATCGGAGCGGGCACGGGGGATTGTGAATATTGCGGAGTTTGTGGAGGTCCTAAGGACGAATGCGGCGAGGATACCGCAGGAGAAGCTGATCGGGTATTTGGAGATCGGCGGGCCGAAGGTGGGGCGGGATTACAGCGATAGACGGTTGGGCGAGGAGCTGCGGAAATCTTTGGCGCATGTGAAGGAAGTGTTTCGGTGGGGGAACACGGACTGACACGGACTGACACGGGCGAACACGGACGGGCGCGGGCCAATCTGCAGCTTAAGCGAGGATAGGCATCACTACTTTGCCAGCAACGTCCGTTAGGCGGAAATCGCGGCCCTGGTAACGGTACGTCAGTTTTTCGTGGTCAATGCCGAGAAGGTAGAGCATCGTCGCGTGGAAGTCGTGAACGTGCACGGGGTCTTTCTCGGCGAAGTAGCCGAGTTCGTCGGTGGCGCCGTGGACCATGCCGGGTTGAACGCCCGCGCCCGCCATGAAGATGGAGAATCCGCGGATGTGATGGTCGCGTCCATCACCTTGGGCCATGGGAGTTCTGCCGAATTCGCCGCCCCAGATCACGAGCGTATCTTCGAGCATGCCGCGCTGTTTCAGGTCTTGAATAAGGGCCGCGGAGGCCTGATCGACCAGCTTCGAGACCGTCGCGATGCCATCCTTCACGCCGCCGTGATGATCCCAACCGCGATGGTAAACCTGGATGAATCGGACACCGCGTTCAGCGAGACGGCGCGCAAGCAGGCAGTTTCCGGCGAAGGTGCCGTCGGCGCCTTTCGTGCCGTACATGTCGAGTATGTGTTGCGGTTCGTCGGAGAAGTCGACGAGGTCCGGTACGCTGGCCTGCATCTTGAAAGCCATCTCATATTGGCTGATGCGGCTTGCGATTTCGGGGGCGTCGACTGCTTCAGCGCTCAACCCGTCAATCTGTTGCACAGCGCGCAGAATGTCTTCTTGCCTGCCCGTAGTAACGCCGGGTGGGTTGCCCACGTAGAGGACGGGGTCGCCTTGCGATTGGAACCGCACGCCTTGAAACCGGCTGGGCAGGAAACCGCTGTGCCATTGGCGCGCGGAGACGGGTTGGTTCTGGCCGCCGCCTTGCGAGGTCAGTACGATGAAGCCCGGCAGGTTGTCGCACTCGCTGCCCAATCCGTAGAGCGTCCAGGAGCCCATGCTGGGGCGGCCGGAGATGGACGTACCGGTGTTCATGAGTGTGTGGGCGGGGTCGTGGTTGATCTGATCGGTCTGCATGGATCGAATGACGCAGATGTCGTCGACAATGGTCTGTAAGTGCGGAAAGGCTTCCGATACCTCCGTGCCATTCCTGCCGCATCGTACGAAGCCGTATTGCGGTGCAAAGCATTTCAGTTGGGCATTCTGCAATTGCGCGATGGGTTGGCCTTTGGTGAAAGACTCGGGCATGGGCTGCCCGTGCAGTTCGGCAAGCTTGGGTTTGAAGTCGAAGGTTTCGAGATGGGACGGGCCGCCTGCCATATACAGATGGATGACGCGTTTTGCGCGAGGCGCGAATTGAGGCGGATTCATGATGCCCATCCAACGTTCGGTGGACGGTGCGGATGCGAAGGCGCGCCGATTCAGCAAGGATGCGAGCGCGACCGCACCGATGCCTCGCGCAGAGCGTCCGAGAAAATGTCTGCGGGTAATCCGAAGCCGTTCTTCATTTGGAAGCGACATGCAAAATCCCTCTTATGAGCGCGTGACGGTTTCGTGGAGATTCAGAACAACGCGAGCGACCGAGGTCCACGCGGCCAGTTTCTCGACGGGCAGATCTTGGGGAACCGGGGCCATGCCGACGGCAACCAATCTATGGGCAGCTTCTTTGTCGCGCTCGTACTCGGCACAGTGGCGGTCGTAGAGTTCGCGCAGCAGTTTCAGTTCGGCGTCGGTTGGTGTGCGCGCCAGCGCTTGATGGAAGGCCCACGCGATTCCTTCTTCCGGGGTCTGTCCTCCGCATCGTTGGATCTTCTCCGCGAAGCAGCGCGCGGCTTCCACGTAGGTGGGATCGTTGAGGAGGACCAGTGCCTGCAACGGGGTACTGCTGACGGAACGTTCCGCGGTGCATTCCTCACGGGCCGGCGCGTCGAACGCAATCATGCTGGGGTGTAAAAAGGACCGTTTCCAGATGGTATACAGGCCGCGGCGGTATTGGTCTTCACCCGTGGAGGCGGTGTAGATGAGCGGGCCGCGAAACGTGTTGCAGTCGCGCCAATAGCCGTCGGGTTGATACGGGAAGACGCTTGGGCCGCCGACCTTGGCGGAGAGGAGTCCCGTGACGGTCAAGGCACTGTCGCGAATGAACTCAGCGCCCAATCGGAAAGAAGCCTGACGGGCAAGAAGCCTGTTTTCAGGATCGCGATCGACTGAGGTTTCGTTTCCTGTCGACGCTTGACGGTACGTGGCCGACGTGACCATCAGCCGCACCACATGCTTGATATCCCAGCCGCTGTCGACGAATTCGGAGGCGAGCCAGTCCAGCAGTTCGGGATGCGTGGGCCATTCGCCTTGCGAGCCGAATTCGTCGAGCTTCTTGGAGAGGCCGGTGCCATAGAACTGCTTCCAGAGGCGGTTTACAAAGGCACGGGCGGTGAGGGGGTTGTCGCGAGCGATCAGCCAGTTGGCGAGGTCGAGCCGGGTTAAGCGCTGTTCATGTTGTTGGGCATGCGACAGAAACGCGGGGACGGCGGGCTGAACCACTTCGCCGGATTCGTCCATCCAGTTGCCGCGCGGGAGAATGCGCACCTCGCGGGGTTCAATGGAAACGGAGACCAAAGTCGTGGGCACTTGTTTCTCAATCTCGGTCTTTCGCGCTTCGGCTGTCTTGACCTCGTCGCGCACGCCGTTGAGGGCGGGGGCGATACCGCGATAGTAGGCGGCCAGGGCGTTGGATTCGTCCGGCGTGCGTGTTTCCTTTGCCTTGCTAATTGACGCGAGGATGTCTTGGGGCAAGGCCATGGATTGCGTGACAGCGGGCGATGCGGCCGTGGTCAGTGACAGACGGAACTTGCCGACCGTGTGTTGATCATAAGAACTTTGATGTTTCAGGCGAACGACGAGCGTTGTGCCTTGCCCTCCCGCGAGGGGAGCGGCGAAGGTGAAGACGGCTTCGTGGTTGGCCGGTTTCTCATGACCAGAGACCGCCCAGCCGGTGTCGTTCTTGCCATCGATGGTGGCAGCAACGGGAAAGTCTTTCTGCTCGAAGTCGGCTTGGGCCGCGCCGATTGCCACGGAAGCTGGGTCCGGGGCCGCGTTGGAAGATGCAACGACTTCGAAGCCCGTGAGCACGAAGTTGCCGTTGCCTCGACCAAGACCGCCGTTGGG
>JAIBAQ010000214.1 GCA_019695095.1 Candidatus Hydrogenedentota bacterium | reverse complement strand
CCAAGCGCCTCACCGAAATCAAGGAAGTCCCGGCTGCACTGCGCGAATTCATCAAGTTTGAAGGCCCCGCCTTCCTCGAAGTCATGATCGACCCCAATGCGAAAGTCTTCCCCATGGTCGGACCAGGCTTGAGCTACAAAGACATGATCACCGGCGACTTCATTCCGAAACGCGAACCGGAAGTCGAAGAAAAGCAGGCCCCGGAGCCCATCGACATGACCAAGATCCCTGACCTTTTCTAGTCTTAAGTTCGCCCAGTCCAAGGGAGGCGCTTCACCAACGAGGCGCCTCCCTTTCCTGTCAGGGGCTGTGCACGCGCTTGGTTCCTCCTGAGCCTCTCAGCATAACGCCGAACGCGCGCAACGATTGCCGGAGAAGAAACACGGCAAGAATAGAACCGTGTTTCTATGAAGTGCCAAAGGCACGACAGACTCCAGCCCGGCGCGGCATAGCCGCAACCGAGAAAGAAACAACCACCGATATACACCGACGATTTGACTCGATACTCCAGAGCGCTGCAAGCGCGAAATACCCCAGGTACCAGCCCCTACCCAATGTGAGCCCTGTAAGGGCGGGTGCAACACAGCGGTCTGCTACTTAAAAGACTTGTAGGCATCCACTTCATTGGCAGCAGAAAACTCATTTACACAATGCGAATATTGCGCTATACTCCCACTAGAATCGGTGTCACTGTCGTAAAAGTGTCGATACACCTTTCAGACAGCCGATTGCGTCAAATGGGGAAACAAACGTCCAGATTTGCATGACAACTGGCTTGCATCGCCGAGCATACCTACCGTACGGTAGTCACGTTGGGGAAGGGGGTAATCCATTACAAGAAGCGTACCTTGACCCGCAGTTGATTTCTCGAATGCTCAAGGAAATGTCGACCGTAACCTTAACATTCAGGAGGCACAGAGAGATGCGAAATCGTGGATTTACACTCATCGAATTGCTGGTAGTGATTGCAATCATCGGTATTCTTGCTGCAATCCTCCTTCCCGCCCTCGCTCGCGCCCGCGAAGCCGCTCGGCGAGCAAGTTGCGCAAATAACCTCAAGCAAATGGGCCTCTGCTTCAAAATGTACGCGAACGAAGCGAAGGGGGAGAAGTTTCCTCCACCTGGATATACCTATAATTTGACAACGTGCGCACCCGAACCCGATGGCGAGACGCCCATGCTCATGTTCGATGCGCCCTCCATGTATCCCGAATACATGAACGACTTGGCTTTGACCATATGCCCGTCTGACGACAGTGACACTGCAAGCCTTGCTTCCTCGCAACTGAATCTCGGCTCTCCCGATGTCCACGGCAGCTATATCCGTATATGCGAAAACGGCACTAAGCTACCGAGGCTGCCCGATATCAGCTACTGGTATTTGGGCTGGGCAATGGACGAGACTGACTTCACTCTGGCCAATGTCATCGCATTGATCACATGGACCACGGAAGACGTCAACAACTTCGTCGGGGATTTCTCAGACGCAGTAGACATCAATGGGGCCAGCACGACGATATACCATTTCCGGGAGGGTATCGAACGCTTCTTTATCTCCGACATTAATAACCCTGCCGCCACTGCAAAGGCACAGTCTTCCATTTCTGTAATGTTTGACAAAGTGTGGCCGGGTGGCGATTACAACCACGTTCCAGGTGGCGGGAACATCCTCTTCATGGACGGTCACGTCCAGTTCGAGAAGTATCCCGGCGACATATGGCCGGTACGCAGAGACTTCGTGGACATCTTCTTCCAGATTCTCCCATTACTTCCCGAATAGGGCCAACGATACCGAATAGCTAAAGCCGCAGGTTTCGGCCTGCGGCTTTTGTCATTAACCCGAGTCTGCGAAATGACCGCAAGTCAAAGGCCTACGAGGAAGAGCCAACGTAATGTGAACAGTCGCCAATTCGCCAGGACATGGCCGAGTTGTTCCAGATCATCTACGATCTTCTGTCCGAAGACTAAGTTCAAGTGATTAAGAGGGGCGAGGTCTTTCACCAATGAATGACCTCGCCTTCAGCTGCCATTGGGCATCCCCCATAAGTACTTGTACCGATCTTTATCTTGTCAGGCTATTAGGTATTCCAACACCAAATCTCGTACAACGCTAACGTTGTCAGGTTCTGCCTGTTCAACTGCTGTCCTTTAGCCTAACAAGTCTCTTTACAGCCACCTTCTGCGAGTGCACGCAGCATTGCCCTTCATCGCGATTCCTTGTGTAAGCCATAAGAATTATTTGACTTAGCATTGCTGTGCCGCGTGCTCCCCGGCGCAACTCCATTTCTTGTGTCACTGTAATATTTTGCATATTCGAGTTTACAAATCGACCAAACCGCGATATACTCAGGGTGTGGTAGGCAACGTTGTCGTACGGGTGGCGGCAAAGTATCACACCATTCGAGTCAGGAAATAAGAAGGCATTTCTGATTCGGCCAGTTGTGCTGCAAGTGAGCTCATGCATGAGACCAAAGCCCTGAGTCCTGTGAGGGCGGCCTCGATCAGAGAGGAGGTGCGCGGGCACGAAAAGTCTTTCTTTTTCAAGCAGTCATTTCCATGCAATACTTTTAACTACCGTTGTCCTAACAAACATTAAGGAGAATTGAGCGATGCGTAAGCGTGGATTTACGCTCATCGAGCTGCTAGTTGTAATCGCAATTATCGGTATTCTCGCGGCAATTCTGCTCCCCGCCCTGGCCCGCGCCCGCGAAGCCGCCCGCCGCGCCAGCTGCGCAAACAACCTGAAGCAATGGGGCCTTATCTTCAAGATGTACGCCAACGAGTCCAAGGGTGAGAAGTGGCCATTTGCTACAGTCTACTTTGACGAGACTAACGGGGAAATCAAGGACTCCAAGTACATGCCGAGCGGCGTGTTTCCTGAGTACCTCACCGATCCCAACATCCTGGTCTGTCCCTCGGATGCCCAGGCCAATATCGACGAGTACAAAGATGCAAATGGCAATTGGTGCTTCACGACCACTTGCACGGATTTCTCCGAAGGCGATACCCAAAGCTACTTCTATCTGGGGTATATGCTCGACAAGGTAGGTGCGAATGACCCCGTCGTCCCGCTACCGGGCGGAAACGTGTGTGCCCAGTTCGCGGCTATGTACCTGGCAGTTCAACAGATCACCAGTGACACCTGGGTTTCCGCCCAGGATATGTGGTCCTCAATTGAGACGGACTTGGATTTGAACGACGTTTCCTCATTGTCCACCTATGGCATCGTTGCTGCCCAGGTTGGCAACGGCGGCGGGAGCACAATCTATCGTTTCCGTGAAGGCATTGAGCGTTTCCTGATCAGTGACATTAACAATCCTGCTGCGTCGGCAACCGCTCAAAGCGAAACCTTCGCGATGAGTGACCGAATCTCCAATGATGTTGCTGACTTCAACCACGTGCCCGGTGGCGGCAACGTCCTTTATATGGACGGTCACGTTGCGTTCCAGAAGTACCCGGATGACACCGGTCCATTCAGTCGGGAAGTTGGCAACGCGTTTGCCCTGTTCTAGACAATAGTCCATTTCTCTGGCTCGCATGCAAGCCACTTCGCGGGGCTTCGCATGCGAGCTTTTCTTTTCCCTTGGAAGCCTCAGGCCATGCCAAGTAACGTCCAATACCACCCAAGTCATACTCTGCTAGTATATCGGTACAGCGGCAGTCTCAGGACCTTCGAACTTCGCGATGCATGGATACGTGATGCACGGATACGCTTCACCGAAGCGTATCAGCTTGCTATACTGAATGCGCCATAATTAACGTAACGTGCCTCTTTCGCAGGAGCGCCCTTGCGTCAAACTTCGGTCAACATCGAAGGAACTCATGCCTCCCATCCAATTTGGGTGCAACCACCCTTGCGGCGCCGAATTGCTGATCGAAGAGAAGCAGGTCGGTCTGCAGGGCAAGTGCGCTGAATGTGGTCGCGTCGTCTCAGCGACTCGGGAGCACCTGGCTCCGCTGATTCACAACGGACAGTCCGACGAAGAAATCGTGATGAGCAAATCCGTCGGCCCCCGGTGGCGTCTCCGTCGAGTGGAACATCGGCGATTTCATTCTCAACGTCTACGAAGTAACTGAACTCCTCGGCGAAGGCGGCATGGGTAAGGTCCACAAAGTCATTCATAGTGGCTGGAACATGCCTCTGGCGGTAAAGAGCCCGCGCCCGCGAAGCCGCTCGCCGCGCCAGTTGCGCAAACAACCTCAAGCAATGGGGTCTCGTTTTCAAAATGTACGCCAATGAAGCCAAGGGCGAGAAGTTCCCGTCCATGCAGGTGAAATTCTACCTGCCCCCGATCGCCAGCCCTGCGACCTTTGCCCTCGACTTCAGTCCGACGGTCCTCGAGATTTACCCCGAGTACCTCACCGACACGAACATCATGGTATGCCCGTCCGACGCGGATGCCACCTCGGACAACTGGATGGCTGCTAATGGCGACAACACGATCGACCACGCCGGTAACGGCTGCCACACCATCAACGGTGGCTGCAACCATGGTGATCGTTACATGCGCGCCATCGACGAAAGCTATCTGTTCCAGGGCTTCTTGTATGACTTTAAAGAAGATCCAAACAGTACTCCTTTGAGTCTAGCTGCGGTTGGCCTAATCCTCAGTGCCGCCAGCGCGACTCCAACCGGGATCAGGGTGCAGAGTCCGCGAAGCGGAGAATGTTCTGTGAGCATCAACATCGTCGCCGGCTGAACTTGACCGGATTTGTCCACCTTTGCCAGCGCTACGATTCCGGAGTGATTCACCGCGTATCCCACGTAGGACGTGCCTTCCCACGTTGCGACGCGCACCTCCTCGTCCGACAGCCACTCGCGTACCGAAACCCCACGTACCCAACGCGTTTGGATACCGTCAAAGTACACGTATGCGAGTTCGACGTCGGCTGGCCCTATCCCCGCAGGCAGCGGCAACCACACCACCGCTGGTTCCTGATACGGCCCTTCGGGAAGCACCGAATACGCATCGCCAGCCGCATGCTCCAGATGCGGCAAACGCGCCGGCCATGCGACGGGCACAATCTCCGCTTGCGTATTCGCTCCCACTGCCGATGGAATCACCAGCGCTTCGTTCGTCCGTTGCAGATCCTTCGCCCCGACAACCTTGAACGTGAACGTAATCGGCCCCAAGGCATGACCCCCCGTGTCTGTCGCGCCGACAGTCATTGTGATGGTCTCTCCAAGCTGCCACGGAACCGTTGGTGTGTATGTGACCCAAAGGTTCTGAGCGATGACCTTGGCTGATGTCCCGATGCTTACGTTCGCTCCGCTCAACGTGGAATCCGCGTGAATCACGCCCCACACCTGGCTCGAATTGACCGCGAACGTACCGCCGCGAACCCGAACCGACACGCTTTCCATGGAAGAGATTAGTTGATTACCCAGCAGGTCCGTTTCGGCCGGTAGCGCGTACTGTGTCACCGTGTCTTCGATTCCCGCACTGCCCTCGTCATCACCCACGCCGGATGTCGCAATGCACGGGCCGCTGGAGAACACCTGGTAGTAATAGACTTCGGGGGTCGCGATTCCGGGCGCGCACCCGCCACCTGCCGGCACAAGCCGCGCACTATAGTCATCCAGAAACAGGCGCTGGGTGACCGTGCCCAGAAGCTTTGCGTCCGTCAGGTCCGCCGAATTGGCTCGATACACCAGGTACTCGCTGGCCCCCGCGACCTCTGACCACGTTACTCGCACTCGTCCGGCATACAGACCGTCGCTCGCGGATACGAACGGCGCTGCCGGCACTGGACCAAACGTGATTGTGTTCCCGGCAACCGGCAGGCCCTCGCAACTCATTACCGTGACGTCCAGGGGGACCGAAAGCGTGCTTTGCCCGCTGGCATGAGTCGTCTGCCCATCATACAGTTTGACGCTCGCGGCAACGGTATAGTCACCCGGCGCGAGATCCGCTGCCGGTGTAAACGCAAACTCGCTGGTGCTCGAACCGATGGCTGCGGCATACCCCTGCACGCTCGCGCCGGTGCTCGTGTTGGTAATGGTCACCAGCACCGCAACGCCGGGCGTTACACCACCCGAGGCCTGTGCCGGAGTCAATATCGCAGCGCCCGCGCTGGAAATAGCACCGAGATCGGCATGCACGATGAACCGTGGACGCGGGTTACTCGTCGTCGTGTCCTCCGCGGGATCGATCGAGACTCCTGTGGGCACCGGAAGTCCAATGTTCCCGGCTACCAGGTTATAGGCGTTCACTGAACCACTCGTCCCCGATACGCGCACCAGATAGGTCTGTCCAGCCACTACAAGCGCGTGAGACGGCGCCGTTGCAATGAGATTCTCATTCGCATCCGTCACAACGTATTGCAGGGTTCCATTGCCAGGAAGGCCGGGTCGCCCCGATGGCATGGCCGCGTAGGACCGAAACGACACTCGGAAAGACATCAGACCCGTTTGAGCCGGGATTATCTTGAAAATGTCCACGTCGGCAGCAGGGTCGATGCACGCATATACGGTGCCGCCCGAGCCCAACATTGTTGCCAGCGCCGCCAAATCGTTGTTCTCATGGGCATCGAATGGGAACTCAACGTACGTTCCCTGGATGCTCACATCTTCAATTCCCTCAAAATTGACTGGAGACGCAGGCCCGGTGGCTGTGCTTGGTCCCACCACGACACTCCCGGATTGCCCATCCGGTCCCCTGCGAAGAATCGTCAGGTCTTCAACACCATCGTCTACCACGGTAAGGGAATCGCTCGCCTCAGGTGAGCCACCTGTTACGAGCACGGGCATCCCGGGGATGGTTCCTACCAGCAAGGAGTCCGCCAGGGTGACAGTGACGGCATCATCCCCATCCCACGGATCGATGCAAACCTGTTCTACGGTCGTCACGGTGTCTGTCTGAGACGATCCGTTCGTGTCAATCACAAGCGATGTGGTCGAGTGCTGCCGGTACGTGATGGTGTCTCCCAGCACCGTTCCCATATACGTCAGCAAATCCGAGTGTGCACCTCCGTCGATGGTGCTGTTCGCGGGGCCACCGTACAAATCATCGTTACCGTCTCCGCCGTTCAACGTGTCGGCAGTTCCTCCGCCAATCAACGTATCCTCTCCGCCATTGCCATTTAGCGTCACCGCCGGGCCTGCCAGACCCCGCGCGTCCATCCAGTCCGCACCCTCGGCTCCATTGACCGTGATGCCCGTCAGTCCCGTTGGTGTGGACGCGTTGGCGAGCACCACCGTATCGTTTCCATTCAGGCAGCTCAGGGTCAGCGTGGACTTGTTGCTGAATTCGATGGTCTCAAAACTATCCACGCTGACCTTCCCATTCGCCGCCGACCCCCCTTGCGTATACGTGATTGCGTTATTACCGTCCGTCGCGACTACCGTAAGGCCTGACGCGGGCACCGAATCGACAACGGGTTCAAGTCCATTGAAATCCACCGTCATCAGCGGTTCCCCATCCAGAGCCGCAAAGCGGATACGTCCCTCCAAATTGCCTGGACCGGGGATGTACGTTTCAGCGACCGGACCCGTAGGCGGCATGCCCTTGGTGATTAGCGTGTCACTACCCGCGCCGCCATCAAATTGAAGATAGGCGTTCGCTGCTCTATTGCCGTCAAGGCGCACCGTAAGGACGTCGTTCCCAGGGCCAGTGTTAATAGTCACCGGCGCCTCCGCCTCACGTTCGTGTTTCCCGATATTGCGGAGTCTATATGTCGTTGCCATGCCCTCCAGGGCAAGTGTGCCACTCGTAGCCCCTGTTGCACGGTAGGTAAAGGCATCATCGCCCGGCCTTCCTTCCACACGTACGTGCCCGCCTTCGACATCCACGATGACTTCACGCGCGGCAGTAAGCGATTCCTGAACGCCCGGCCTGGTCAGTGTGAGTGCGTTGAAATCGATTACGACTTCGGCGCCCCGTTCCGGATTGGGCTCGGCCTTCGTATCGATGCGGCCCACTTCTCTTCTCTCCTCCATCGAAGTGCCGGCCCTCAAGCCTGACTTGTCCAATAATCGCGGAGGAATGCTGTTCGGTGCACGCTCGGTCGGCGTCGAAACCCGCGTACCGGCAGCCCCCAGCGCATTCGAAAGTTCTTGTCGCTTACTGGAGAGGTAGAATGTGGCACTCACAACTGCCGCCGCCAACATCAAGCCGAGTGCCAGACGAGCGGACATCCACGCCTTCCACCCACGAAGATCTTGAACCCGAGTACCGTGCCTTGTGGAATTCATCTCAGCAGCCTCCTTCGCCGGTTCACGCTATGACATCACGCGTTGAATCCAAAGAGAATGAGCCCGTTGCTATTGAAGTGATTTGTAGATTTCCCCGCGTCGCCAGGATTGGAGTGTGAATTAACGCCCGCGATGCAGCCCCTATTCGCGTCTCGTCCTTGAAACTACCCGGTTCGCACACCCAACGCACCACCTTCAATACTGTACCTAATGTCCGAATCTGTCAATAGAATCTTTGGCGTTTCTCCCATATTCCTGTTCCCTGTCGCCGAGGCGGACATGAATGCGGGCACCGGCCACCCTTCTGTCTCCTTAATCCCGAACTGCGTTTGGCAGGGAAACTCCTGGCTGTTATACTGGATATAGTGCGACTCGCAAGCCGTTTCATCCGCAGTTTGCACCGGCGCGATTGAGCGCCGGCGCAAAGTGATCACGTGCAAGACGTTGAGGTTATGCCATGAGGATTTCTCGCGAACACACTCTGTTTTCGGAGAACCGTTTTGTTTTTCGTCGCAAGTCTCGCAAACACAATGGTTGCGAGTGAGGTTCAAGTGTGCTCGTGAGAAATCCGGGTTGACTCCTGCGGAATCGCCCGTTTAGCTTCCGTGTCTAACATCGAAGGAACTCATGCCTCCCATCCAATTTAGGTACAACTGCCCTTGCGGCGCCGAATTGCTGATCGAAGAGAAGCAGGTCGGCATGGAGGGCAAGTGCGCTGAGTGCGGTCGAACCGTATTGGCGACTCGCGAACACTTGGTTCCGCTCCTTCACAACGGCCAGTCCGACGAAGAAATCCTGATGAGCAAATCCGTCGGCCCCGACGGCGTATCCGTTGAGTGGAACATCGGCGATGTGATACTCAACGTCTACGAAGTGACGGACCTCCTTGGCGAAGGCGGCATGGGCAAGGTTTACAAAGTCCTTCACCGTGGCTGGAACATGCCCCTGGCGGTGAAGAGCCCGAGAGCCCGCACGATGCTGCGCGAGAAAGGCGCGCGCAACTTCGAGAAAGAATGCGAGACCTGGGTCAATCTCGGCCTGCATCCTCACGTCGTCAGTTGCTATTACGTGCGTCGCCTGGGCGGCGTGCCCCGCGTGTTTGCCGAGTACGTGGACGGCCAGTCTCTGTGGCACT
>JAIBAQ010000213.1 GCA_019695095.1 Candidatus Hydrogenedentota bacterium | reverse complement strand
TGGTGGGCGGTGAGGGATTCGAACCCCCGACCCCCTGCGTGTAAAGCAGATGCTCTAACCAGCTGAGCTAACCGCCCCGAGAAGGAAACAGATAATAGCATGTGATGGGGTTCTCGGTCGAATTTTCAGACCTTGTTGAACCTCTTCCAAGTCAGCCTTGCGTCGTTTCCAGTAGCACGCGCAGTCCTTGCTCAAGGTTCACGGTGGGTCTCCACCCTAGTATACGTGCCGCCTTCTCGTTCGACGCGAGACTGCGTTCCACTTCGCCAGGGCGCAAGGGCTTCAGGATAGGTTCCTGGTCAAAACCGATAATCGTCTTCAGCGCCGAAAAGATCTGATTCACCGTGGTAGGCGCGCCCGAGCAAACATTAATGGTCTCGTTATCGCCCTTCTCCAGCGCCAACAAATTGGCGCGGGCCACATCGCCCACGTAGACGTAGTCACGAATCGGTTCACCGAATCCGAACAGCGTCGGTTGCTTGCCGTGTAGCATGAGGTCGGTCAACACCGCGCACACTCCACATTCTCCGTGGGGCACTTGCCTCGGTCCGAAGACGTTCGTGTACCGCAATACGACCCACGTCAATCCATGCACTCTCCCATACATCTTGATATATTCTTCGCCCGCGAATTTGCTCACCGCATAGGGACTGAGTGGCTCTGGCCGCGTGAGTTCGGTGGCAGGATAGTCCTTTGCCGCTCCGTAAATGGCTCCACCGGTTGATGAGAATATGATGCGTTTCGTACCGAATTCCTTGCACAGATTCAGCACCTGGATAAGGCCCAGCACATTCACTTTGGCATCAAATCCCGGGTCGGACACACTCTTGGTCACGTCCATCTGCGCCGCCAGATGGAATACCGCGTCAGGCCGCTCCTGAGCGAATACTTCCTGCAACGCTGCGTCGCAAATATCCACCTGGTGGAATCGCGCGCGCGCGTTGAGGTTCTCTTTCCTGCCTGTAACCAGATTATCAACTACGGCCACGTCGTGACCGTGCTCAATGAGCGTGTCAACAACATGCGAACCAATGAAACCGGCGCCGCCGGTAACTACAGCCTTCATACTCAGTTCATCTCCGCGACTGCGCCAATCATTACGCAATCAGTTACGCGCCCCGCACTAAGCTAAAGTCTCGCTGCCGCGAGGCCCCGGGCACTCATCTTGGGCAAAATCCACGTGGCGAGCCATTGAGTATACTCACCTCAAATCCCCAAGTCATTTGAAGCATCAATACTCGATTGCGCCATATCCGGGCGCACAAATGGGAGGCCCCCCGGGCCTCTGTGCAAGCCCGGGGAGCCTTTTGGGGGGGTGGGACAGAGAATCGATAGTATCTAGTCTCGAGGACCAAACAGGGTCACGGGGGCAGGCATTTCCTCCGACATGTTTGCTCTCGAGAGTATCGGCTTATACATTACTTGCACCGGTCCGCTGTTCTCTCCGCTGAACCACGACGAGAACTGCTCCAGTCCATCGACTGCTGCCTCCCATACGGGCAGCCACACATGCGCGGCCGCCTCCCGGAGCACACAGGCATTGGCCGTATAGGTCCAAGGCAACAATTCCACGTCCCTGCCAAGCACGCGCCCGGCACGCGAACACCCTTCGCGAATCTCCTCGGCATTCTCGGAACCGCTCGCGTCGATGACCGCTGTCACACTGGTATCGCTCAGAAGTTGGTGCACCTTGGCAGTCACGTCGCCTTTACTGAATTTGGTCGACTTGACCAATCGAGGATCGGGCGCAAAGCCTGCGGCCTCTATACCCTCAAGGTATCCCCGCTCACGATCCACTCCCGACTGAAACCCCTCGAATCCTCGCAACAATCCAATGCGGGTGTGCCCCGATTCGACCAAATGCGCCACGGACAACCGAGACGCCTCTGCGTAATCCACCGTCGCACTCGAACAATCCGGAAGTGAATCCAAGCGGCCCATCGCCAGATAGGGCTGTCCAGAATTATGAATCCGTACCAGCGTCGTATCCCCAAGCTTCAACGGGCCACAAAGTACACACCCCCAGTAGCGCTGTTCCCACAGGCCTCGCGCATAACAAATGTGCGTGTCTTTGCGGTACGGATTGAGGTCAAATATCAGGTATTTCCCCTGCTTGCCATAGATTCTATAGAACGCCTCAAAAAGTCGCACAAAAAACGTGTCCCTCACGGGGACCTGCTCGACCGGGGCCGGTATCGTCACTCCAATACAATCCCGCGGTTCCGTACGAAGGCTGCGCGCCCCTTTGTGCGGGTAATAACCCAGCTGCTCTATGAATCGGGTCACCCTCAATCGCGTGGATTCGCTGACTCCTTGCTCTCCATTGACCACACGGCTGACCGTCTTAACAGACACACCCGCGCGCCGCGCAACGTCGAACATCGTACGAGACGTACTACCAACGCGGGACTTCTTGGGGCGTGTCTTGGTCGCAGCCATAGAGCAATCAACCGAATCCAGAGTTCATTTTCTGTGCATGAGGCATCAACTATAAGACTTCTTCAAAGGTTCGACATCGTTGTCTACCAATTCATACGATACCTTACCGACACTGCGGTTGTCAATGCACCATTGTTAAGTACATATAAAACCTAGGCTTGCATCTTCAATATGTTCACCGCGACCCTCAACGAGCATCCGGGCATCCGTCGCATTTGTCGCCTCATGCCAATCCTCGAATAGACAACGTTGTCTGATTCCGGCATTTATTTCTTCCATTCTCGTGCGCTTCTACCGCAGTTTGGACTCTTTCTGGTCTGCCGGAGCCTACTCGACTTGACGCTTTCGCAGTGTGTTACACTTAACCGTCGACGGACGCGTCGGCAACTCAGGCTGTCTTACCCGGATTTTTCACGAACAGAGGCTCGTTACCAGCACATTTGCGAGTCCTGCTGTGCAAATAAAGCACAGGCTAACGCAAGCAATGTGTGGCTGTAAGAACTCCTCACGGCATAGCTGGGAATCAGAGCGATTTGCTCCGAGACTCAGTTGTGCAGGTGCAGACTTTGGGTTAACTCAGGGAGCGGCATCATGGCAAGTCAGGTCAGAAAACCGTTGCGCCTGCCCGACGAGTACGCCGCACTTCGCAGCATCGTCGAAGGCACCGCAACGGAGACCGGCGAGCAATTCTTCGCCGCACTCGTCAAGAACCTCGCCGAAGCCCTCAATACACACGGTGCATGGGTTACCGAATACCTTGAAGAGTGCCGCCGCCTGCGAGCCCTTTCCTTTTGGATGGGCGAAGACTGGATTCCAGACTGGGAAATCGCTATTGACGGAACCCCCTGCCAGGAAGTCGTGGATGGAGCCCGAATGGTCCACTACCCCGACAACATTCTTGCGTTATATCCCCAGGATTCCGACCTAAGAACGATCGGAGCGGTAAGCTACCTGGGGGTTCCCCTCAAAGACCCTCACGGCAAAGTCTTGGGGCACTTGGCCGTCATGGACACGAGACCCATGCCCGAGGACCCGCGCACCTTCGCGATCATCCGCATCTTTGCAGCCAGAGCGGGGTCCGAGCTTCTGCGCCTCCGTGCAGAACAGGCCGCCGCGGAACGCGAACAAAAACTCGCCAGCATCTTGGGCAGTGCCATGGACGCATTCATAGAATTTGACGACGACGGCCTTATCACGTTCGTCAATCCTGCCGGTGAGAAGTTGCTTAGCGCGACCTCGAACAGCCTCAGCACACGTCCCATTTCGGACTTCTTCCTGCGCGAAGATTTGGATCTCCTGAATCAGTCTGTCGAACAAGTAAGACAGCGCCCCCCCGGCGACCAGTGCACGTGGATCCCCGGAATGCTCACCGTCAAATGCTGCAACGGCGAATCCTTCTTTGCCGAAGCCACACTGTCACTCTATCGCGTAACCTCAAGATCGTTTCATGTGCTCAGTCTGCGCAACGTCAATGACCGTATCGAAGCGGAACGAAGAATTCGGACCCTGAGCGTTGAAACAGAGTACTTGCGCCAAGAGCTCCGAGAGGCTCGCCTCTTCGGCGGAATACTCGGCACAAGCAAACCGATACAGCAAGTTCTCGAGGATATATCGCAAGTCGCCGGCACCGATGCGTCCGTCCTGATCTACGGAGAGACTGGCACGGGAAAAGAACTCGTAGCCCGGGCCATCCACGAAGCCAGTAATCGAAAGGACCGCGCCCTGGTCAAGGTGAACTGTGCCGCCATACCAGCCATGCTCATGGAAAGCGAGTTCTTTGGACACGAAAAGGGCGCGTTTACCGGAGCCACTTCGAAGCGCGAAGGCCGCTTTGCCCTTGCAGACGGCGGAACGATATTCCTGGACGAAGTGGGTGAGCTGTCACTTGACCTGCAGGCCAAGCTGCTTCGCGTACTCCAAGAGGGCGAATTCGAACCTGTTGGCAGTTCCGTAACTCGACGCGTCAACGTGCGCGTTATCGCCGCAACGAACCGGGACCTGAACGCTGCCATCAAATCGGGC
Source organism: Candidatus Hydrogenedentota bacterium (assembly GCA_019695095.1). NCBI lineage: Bacteria > Pseudomonadati > Candidatus Hydrogenedentota > Candidatus Hydrogenedentota bacterium. Next base: position 4,994 of record JAIBAQ010000213.1, on the reverse strand, counting down.
CAGTTTCGCGAAGACCTCTATTACCGGTTAAACGTCTTTCCTCTCCACATCCCCCCGCTACGCGAACGGGGAAACGACATTATTGTTCTCGCAGATTCGTTTGCTCGCAGAATCGCCAACGAACACGGCCGCGTTATCGCGCCGCTCACTGCCGAATGCGCTCGCAGATTAACCGAGTACTCCTGGCCTGGCAACGTGCGCGAACTCCAAAACGTGATTGAGCGCGCTGTCATAACCGCGCGCGATGGTCAACTAAACTTGGCGCGTGCGCTCGGCCCGACGACCGGAAAGTCCGATGATCCAAGAACAGCCGCCGCCCCAGAAAACGTCATGACGTGCGACGAACTCAAAGAACTCGAGTGCAAGAACATCACTCGCGCGCTCGAATCCTGCGGCTGGAAGATTGCCGGCGAACAAGGCGCTGCAAAACTGCTCGGCATCAGCCCATCCACTCTGACGTCTCGCATCAAAGCGTTGGGCATTACACGCAGTCCTTAGTCCGCAATGTGCACCGGCGCGATTGAGCGCCGACGCAAATTGGTCACGTGCACGACGTTGAGGTTATGCCATGAGGATCTCTCGCGAACACACTCTGTATTCGGAGAGCCGCTTCGATTTGCGCCGCAAGTCTCGCAAACACACTGGTTGCGAGAGAGGTTCAAGTGTGATCGTGAGAAATCCGGGTTAGCCACTTCGCGCGATGTCGCTCGCCAGATCTCGCGAGCGGCACTCACGAGATTTCACGAATCTCCCGTCTACCCCATTCCACTTTCATTCACGCCAATCGGCGTAATCTCCTGTTTCATCAGCATTTACAGGCAAACGCGCCACGTTGGCACACGGCCTGCTCTACTCCTATCCGTGACGGACGGCACGCCCGTTCGCACGCTGCAAGGCTGGACGGTCGAGGAGAGCAGACGATGAGCATTACAGACCCCGACAGCCGATCCAGGCCGCGGTGTCCAAAGCATCACAAGCAGGAAGACGAAGTCTCGTCTCCCGAAGCAGACGCAGCGGACATGCTTCAGCAGAAGCTGAGAAACGAAGTAGGTGCACAGGTCCGCACCGTTGTGGACCGGTTGTTCTGGGAGATGTTTCGTACACGTGAGGGAAAAGAACATGAGTAGAGTAATGATTTTCGCGTATGGGGTGGCGTGCTACATCGCCTTCTTGGGATCGTTTCTGTATGCCATCGGGTTTGTCGCAAATGTGTATGTTCCGAAGTCTATCGATTCCACGCCCACGGACACGTTCGGCAAGGCGCTTATGATCAACGTGGCTTTGTTGATGGTCTTCGCCCTTCAACACAGCATCATGGCGCGCAAGGGATTCAAGACAATGTGGACCAAGGTTATCCCCAAGGCCGCCGAACGCAGCACCTATGTCCTGTTCTCCAGCCTTGCCCTGATTCTCCTCTTCTGGCAATGGAGACCAATGGGCGGGATCGTGTGGGAAGTAACCGACCCGGTTGCCAAGTTCATGATGCACGCGGTGGCTGTCACGGGATGGCTCACCGTCCTGGCCACAACTTATCTAATCAATCACTTCGATCTGTTCGGTCTTCGGCAAGTATGGCTCAATCTGCTGGGACGAGAATACACGCCGCTGCGCTTCACAACTCCGGGCCCGTACCGGCATGTGCGGCACCCGCTGTACGTAGGATGGCTCATGGCCTTCTGGGCGACGCCCACCATGACCATGGCGCACTTGGTCTTCTCGCTGCTAACCACGGCGTACATCCTCGTTGCTATCCGCTTCGAAGAGAGAGACCTGGAACGCGAACACGGACGTCCCTATGCGGAATACCGCAAACGCGTGCCAATGCTCGTACCGCGGTTTGCCGCCAATAAGGACCACGGCACTCCGGAACCCGAGGTGGAAGGCAACATCGCATAGCCTGACGCGCAAAATATGAACGCAGGGTCAATCCAGAGTTGGCCCTGCGTCTTCTTTTTGTGACAAGGATGCTATTTCGTTTTGACAGTGGGTTTCTTCTTTGCCGCAGCACGCTTCTTCGGTGCAGCGGCCTTCTTGCCTTCCTGCGCCGATTTCTTGCGCGCACGGGGCGCCTGCGCGGCCACCGGCGTATCGATCGGAGACACTGTCCTGGGTATGGCTCGATTCAGCGCGTGAAGCTCCCTCTTCAGTTCATCCTGAACTCGCACCACCCCCGACGTGAGAGACTCCCATGAGATTGAATGCTCAGCGCCCAGCACATTCACCAGATCCGCTTCCGCGGACTCCGCCTGTGCACGCAAGGCCTCGATAACACGCAATGCCTCCTGCAGTTTCTTGCGCTGGCGATGAGTGATGGCTTCAACATCCGCTCCTATCAAGCTAAGAAAACCGGCAATTATAGCGTCGCGCGGTATACCAAGCCGCTCGGACAGATCGTTCAAGAACATCAACGATCCCTTCGTCAATGCCTGAGTCCGCAAAGAGGCATTCTTCAAAGACACTTGTCCCGCGAGCTCTTCGATCAGCTTCATCGCGTCTTTGTTGTTGCGCAGGCTGCTCAACTGGTCTGTCACAAGACCCAGAACCTCTCGCTGCGACACACGGTACACCTTGGCGAGGGCGACAAGCGCTTCTACGCTCATGAGAGGCAAACGAAACGCGGCCGTCACCAATGGCTGACTGCTCGAAAGTCCCTTCAACGGCAATGCCGTCAACGCCTTGATGACACTCCCAACCCCGGACCTCTTCGAAGCAGACTTCCTAGCCATGCGATCATCCCTCGCGCGTCGGGAAACGCCCACGGTTTTCGGTCACGACTTCTCGAATTCGCTTTTCATAGATGCCATGGTGCGAGGCTGACCAAACCGCCTCGCGATGGTGAACCAGTATCAACTGCGGCGATTTGTGCTGCACGCCCAGCAATTCGGCAATTTGGTTGGAAACGGGACGATCCTCGATCACCTTCACCATCCACACGCGCGGATCGCCTTCATGACTCTTGCTCTCGTATTCGGCCACGGACCGATAAGCTCCCGACGATATCGGACACGCCGTGCTGTGTTTGAACACAAAAACCGGAACCGTGTCCGATTCCGCCATGCACGTGTCCAGATCTTCAAATGTGACCAAAGGATTCATGTGGACTTCCCGATTGCTAGTGTAGTGAATCGTAATTGGGGCAACATATTGGTAGACCCGAGGAAGAGTCAAAAGCGGAGGAGAACAGGGGCTGACACAAGCGCAGCGAAGCGGAGACGTGTCTCTCCCTGCTTTCCGCCCCAGCATCCCATCGAATGGCTGCAAACATGGGCTCAGTCCCCTAGAAAACCAGCGCCTCAATCCGTTCCTTGTTCTTGATCCCCGGGTGAATAATCACGATATCCTCGGCGGCATTATCGTTCAACTTGAACGCGCGCGCCACCCCAAACGAAGGCACCGTGACCGTTGCATACGGCTTCGGCGAAATGAAACGGACGTCTCCCCCCGCATGCAGGAGCAACTTGTCGGAACCCGCCCCAAACGCGGCATCCGTATTCCCATCGCCATTGAAATCACCCAATACATACGCGTTCTGCTCTTTGCCGTCCGGAGCCGCAATCGAGACACTGGTTGAATAATCCGGCTTCTTGCCGAAACCGTTGCCGTTGTAAAGATAAATCTGAAGGTCGACCCCCACTTGGCGGAACATGAAGAAATTCACGAAAAACTTCACGCCAAACGGAATGTTGATAAAGACCATATCAAGCTTCTTGTCTCCGTTGACATCTTTCAGAATCGGCGCCGCAAACGATCCCTTCGACTCGAATTTAGCCGTCGGCTCGTTGGGGTAGTCCATCGGACCTTTCGCGATGTAGACCTGCGTGAGTACGCTCAAATTGATCGTCCCCTGCGTCTGGGTCACGACGAGATCCGGAACACCATCGCCGTTGATGTCGTTCATGTCCGAACTCGTATCCCACTTGTCGCCCAGGTTCACCGGGATCTTGAAGCGGCGTGTCTCTCCCCACTGCTCTCCGAAGGCAAAATCGGCATTCTCGCCGCTCAAAAAAGCCAGCGCCTTGTTCTTCGAATTCGGAAGCGCAAACGACTTGTACGCCGGGTACCGATTGCTGATCTGCATGCCGCTTCCGGTTCGGACTCCCGATTCGACATCACAATGCACGGAGGCAAGCAGCGCATCCGCATTGCGTACGTCGAAACCTTGCGGCATCGGAGCAAGCCACTCGTCCAAGCCGTCGCCGTTCAAGTCGACCGCCGCGTTGATCAGAAAAGCGGGCTCCTTGGACCCGCTTGGATACAGCGAAACAAACGCAATGTCGCGGACTACCTTCAGTTGCCCTTCAGAGTACCCGTACGCCTTGCAGCCACCCGCCGACGCGGCCAGCACTTCCACCGGCGCTTGTCCGGTCACTTCAGCGGTGAACAACGCACCCACCACGGGATCCAGCGCCTGAACAAGAGTTGGCTTCGCGGGGTATCCCCCCTTATCGTCGGCGAGAAAGAGCGCCAACTGCTTCTTCACCGGACTCGAAAGCGGATCGGCACAAATGGCCAGAATATCGCCATGCTTGTCCCCATTGAAATCCGCCACGGCAATGTCCCACACATCCAATCCCGCGTTAAGGGCAAACACCCGCGGTTCCGCGGCAGCCCCCATCGCTAGCGACACAACAACCCAAGCAAGCATCCAGAAAACCTCCTGCCAGACAGACGCCTGTCTAGGCTCCTGTATTCAACCCGGCTGTACGATGACTGCTTCCGAAAGGAAGACTCCCGGTACATTCAGACCACGCATCGGGCGATACAGTGTCGCAGAGTCAGGAGCGCAGGCTCTCCAATTCGTCTCGGAATTCGGCCAAGGAGGTCACTCGCCGCGCGCCAATTGCGTCCAGACACGTCGCATAACCCTCTACCGCGCGCCCCCCAGCCACAATTGCAGTTGATGCCGGCATCAGATGCCCAAGACGCTTCAATTCTCGATGTAGGTGCGCGTCGTCCGAAGGATACACAAAACTGAGCGCCACAGCTCTCGCGGA
>JAIBAQ010000212.1 GCA_019695095.1 Candidatus Hydrogenedentota bacterium | reverse complement strand
TGGCGTCACCCGTTTTCAAGTTCCCGCAGGGCTTCGCGTCCTTCGTGGGCGGCGTCGGCCAGCAACTGGTCATCGCTTTTCCACGTAATGAGGTTGAAACCGAGATCACGCCAGTGCCGAGCGGTCTCGACGGACGTGGCCGGCGTGCCGTTGGAGAGTCCGTGCTTTTTGCTTAAATCGGTGATGTGTTTCGCGGCAGCGACAACTTCGGGGTCGTTCATGTTGTCGATCCGGCCCACGGTGACTTGGTAATCCGCGGGTCCGTAGAAGATGCCGTCGAGTTGGCCGTCAGCGACCTCAAGCATGGCTTCCAGATTTCCCACCGCGCGGGGACTCTCCAATTGAACGATCACGACACGGTTCTCGTTTTGGTCTACGAGGCGCTCCGCCATCGTGGTCTTGTGCTTGTTAAACAGACTGGACCGCATGCCGAATCCGCGTTTCCCTACGGGGGGATATTTCGCAAAATCGATGATCTGCCGGACCTCTTCCGGCGTTTCGACGCGAGGCACGATGATGCCCGTCACCGCCATGTCCAGGGCTTGGGCAATGTGGGCGTAGTCGTTTTGTGTAACCCGCAGAAGAGTGGCCACGCCAAGGTCTTCGGCGGTGCGCACCACGTTGTAGATGGTCTCGTAGGAATGATGTCCGTGTTCATTGTCGATCCACAGCCATTCGAAGCCCGCCCGGGCAACAGTACGAACGACAGGCGGCGTCATGTGTTCCAACATGACGACTCCCCAACACAGGCGGCGTTCGTGGCAGAGTTTCTTGAATTCTTGGTGCGTCATTGAATGTGGCCTTTGCTGTAATCCCCAAATGGGTATTTCGGATTCACCGCGTGCGCTTCAAACGGTCGATCAAGACCGCGGCTAGAATAACCGGTCCAAGGATAACCTGTTGCCCAAAACTTTCCATGCCTATCCACGTTAGGCCGACGGTCAGCACGGCAATGAATAGCAAACCGATGAGGGTGCCTGCAATGGCTCCGCGGCCTCCACTCAGGCTAGTCCCGCCGACCACCACCGCCGCAATCACCTGCAGTTCGTCGCCGATGCCCACTGCGGGATCGCCGGATTGCATTTTGGATGAAAGGATGATTCCGCCAAGCGCGGCGAGCGCCCCGCTTATGCTGTACACGATCCACTTTACGCGATCGACGGGCACGCCACTGAGCCGCGCGGCCTCTTCGCCGCCTCCGATGGCGTAGACGTGCCGGCCGAATCGGGTTGTGCTGAGGAGCAGCATGCCCAAGGCAAAGACGGCGAGCATAACCAGCACCCCGACGGGCACCCGGTCGCCCAGCAGATGCCGGCCCATGTACGTGTAGGAAGCGGGAAGGTTGTAGACCGGCGTACCTCCGAGCATCAGATAACCCAATCCGCGCAGGGAACTCATCAGGGCGAGCGTCGCGATGAACGGTGGGATCTGAAAGCGCGTGATGAAAAGTCCCGCGAAACTCCCGCTGGCAAAGCCGGCCAAAATGGCCCCGGAGTAGGCGAGGGCATACGCGGTCCATGTGTCGCCGGCGGCGCGGATGATTAGTGCGCAGACGATGCCGCCGAATGCCAGTACGGAACCTACGGAGAGGTCAATGCCTCCGGTGAGGATCACGAGAGTCATGCCGACGGAGACGACCCCGTAGATGGCGGACTGGTTGAGCACAAGGATGAGGTTGTCTATGGACAAGAAGGGAGGCATGCCTTGCCGCCGGGCAATGATCTCGAACACGACGCATTCCAGCGCAAGCGCGACAAGGAGCAAACCATAGGTCTTGAGGAACCGTCCTGCCGGTCGCGAGGTTGTCGTCGAAGCGGCCAAGGGAGGACCTAATCCGGATTTCTCACGAACACACACGAACAGTTCGTGGAACTTGCGTGGCTGCGAGACTCGCGGCGAGAAGCACAACGATTCTCCACAAGCAGGGTGTGTTCGTCAGAAATCCTCATGGCATAACCCCACAATCTTGCACGTGAGCATTTTGCGCCAGCGCAAAATGCGGACTACTCGAGACCGCGTGACCGCAGAAGTTTGTATTCGATGCTGTCGACCAAGGCGTCGTAGGAAGCCGTAATGATGTTCTCCGAAACGCCGACCGTGTCCCACTCTGCTTCGCCGTCGGTGGATTCGATCAACACGCGGGTCTTCGCGCGGGTCGCCGCCTGCGCATCGAGGATGCGGACTTTGTAGTCTTCGAGATGCACGTCGTTGAGTTCCGGATAGATGGAGGTCAGCGCGCGGCGCAACGCACAGTTCAGCGCGTCGACGGGACCAGTCCCTTCGCCCGCGGTATGCACGATTTCCCCGTTGGGCAGTTCGATACGAACGGTTGCCTCGGACACGGCCGGGTGAGCGTCATCGTGCCGCTCGACCCACACACGGAAACCGCGCAACTTGAAGAAAGAGCGGTGGCGTTTCTGGGCGCGCCGGATGAGCAGTTCCAGCGAAGCGTCCGCGCCCTCAAACTCGAACCCTTCGTTTTCCAGTTCTTTCACGCGGTGTAGAACCGCCTTCGTTTCGGGTGCGTTCTTATCGAGTTCAATCCCCAGCTCCGCGGCTTTTTGCAGCAGGCTGGAGCGGCCCGACATCTCGCTGACGGAAATGTGGGTGGTGTTGCCCACCAGTTCCGGCGCAATGTGTTCGTAGCTGGATTTGAGTTTCTTGACAGCGTCGGCGTGCATGCCGCCTTTGTGCGTGAAGGCGTCCCGGCCCACGTAGGGGTCAAAGTCGCGATGCGACATGTTCGCGAGTTCGGCGACGAGGTGAGACAGTCCCGTCAAGGTTGCCAGCTTCTCAGGCGGTACGAGGGGAATGCCCATTTTGAGCTGCACCCCGGGGATGATGGTGCAGAGATTGGCATTTCCGGTGCGCTCGCCATAACCGTTGATGGTTCCCTGGATATGAATGGCGCCCGCTTTGACCGCTGCCAGCGTGTTGGCCACGCCGCACCCGGAATCGTTGTGCGCGTGTATGCCGACGACCGCTTCCGGCAATCGGTTGCGCACCGTTTTTACGATGTCTTCAATCTGCCAGGGCAGACAGCCGCCGTTGGTATCGCAAAGGGCAAGGACTTCCGCGCCCGCGCGCCACGCGCTTTCGATGGCTGCCAGGGCATACTCGGAATCCTCGAAGTAGCCGTCGAAGAAGTGTTCCGCGTCAAGGAATACGCGGCGGTCGTGTGACCGAAGGTAAGCAACCGATTCCGCGATGATCCGGAGATTCTCTTCGAGGCTAACGCGAAGAACTTCCTTCACATGGATGGTCGATGATTTTGCGAAGATCGTAATGACCTCGGTCTGCGCGTCGAGCAGGGCGGCCAGATTTGGGTCATCTTCAACCGTCGACTTCGAGTGGCGGGTGCTCCCGAACGCGGCCATCTTCGCGTTCTTGAGATTGAGGTCACGTGCCCGCGCGAACAGTTCGGCCGCTTTCGGGTTTGAGCCGGGCTGACCACCCTCGATATAGGACACGCCGAAGTCGTCCAGGGCGCGCACCACGCGCAACTGATCCTCGGATGAAAACTTCACCATGCGGCCCTGCGCTCCGTCGCGCAAGGTCACGTCATACAACTCGACTCGCTGTGACACGCCTACTGTCTCCCGGGTCTGATGGTCGGATAAACGAAACGCGCGGCCGGTTACGATGAAATGGATGAGGCCGCCACGTTCGCGGATTGTAGCATAAACGGAACGAGCTCATGCCCCTCCGGGAACAGAAGACCCGATCCTTCCGCCGAACGTTCTGAATAACTAGTAGACCCGTCAGGTAGGACACCAGGGCCGCACATCGCAAACGGCACCGGGCCGCCCGCGTGGGTCTTCGTGGAGAGCGCGGTGATATGGTCCGGCGCAACCAGAATGCGCACGTCGCCGCGTTTACGCGCATACTCGAGGCACGGCGCGACCACGCGCGCGTCGAAGTCTTCTATCGCGCGAAGCTTGAGATCCAGCCTTCCTTCATGGGCCGTCTCGTCCGGCGCTTCCACGTGAAGGTAGGCGAAGTCTACCCGTTCCAGCGCGCCCAGGGCCGCAGCCACCTTTCCCTCGTAGTCGGTATCGAGGTAGGCCGTTGCGCCGGGGACGTGCAGCACTTCAAGGCCCGCGCACACCCCAATGCCTTTCACCAGGTCGACGGCAGAGACAACCGCTCCGTCGATCCCAAAGCGTTCGCGAAACGGCTGCATGCGGGGAGCGCGACCCTGTCCCCACAACCAAATTGAAGTAGCGGGTGGTTTGCCTGCCGCGACTCGAGCCTTGTTCACGGGATGATCGCGCATCACGTCGGCGCTGCGCGCCATCAGCGTTTGAATGAATTCTCCCGCCGGACCGTTGGGAAGGTAGGGCGCGTAAGCCTGATCCGTTATATTGTGCGGCGGCGTGCAATCGACGGTCGCAAGCGCATCTCCGGAAACGATGCCTTCTTTAATGATGGCAATGTGCCGGTAGCTGACGCCGGGATTGAAGGTAATAGGGAAGTCGGCCGACATTGCGGCGTTAAGGCTTGCTATGATCTCCGCGCCCTCAGGACTGCTGATGTGTCCCGAGGTGAAGCTGCTCATCACCCCGTCTTTGAGGGTGACGAGATTGCAGCGAAATGCAATGTCCTTGGGTCCAAGGCGAATGCCCTGCTGAGCGGCCTCAAAAGGTGCGCGGCCAGTGAACGCGGCGTGCGGGTCGTACCCGAAGACCGAGAGGTTGCCGATGTCGCTCCCGGGAGGCAGGTCATCGGGAATGGGATTGAACAGTCCACAGATACCCGAGCGCGCGACCTCGTCCATGGCGGGTGTATTTGCCGCTTCAAGGGGTGTGCGTCCATCCAGCTCGGGAATCGGGTAGTCGGCCATGCCGTCGCCAAGTAGCACCAGGAACTTCACCGGTAGAACTCCGTAACTCGTTGGGGGATATGGTATAGTGGGCGACGATAGCACAGGGTTGAGGGCAAGTCAAGTTTGAGGGGTCTCGGTTTCGGGCGATATTGGCCCAATTACTAGGGATTGTGGTGGTGAATACAGACAACACGAGAGCGACGTTGGACCGCTATGCGGAGTGCCTTCGGGGCCTGGGCTACAGGTTGGGGGAGGCCGAGCAGGGGCTACTAGAGTCGCACTGCGCCCTGATTCGCGAATGGAATGGCGTATGTTCGCTGGTTTCCCAGGGTGATCTCAACCTGTTGTGGGAGCGCCACGTGCTGGACTCCCTTCGCGTAGCATGCTGCCTGGCAAGCATCCGAAAGGACGCCGGTGCGCTTCTCGACATCGGAAGTGGCGGAGGATTCCCGGGAATCGTTTCAAAGACAATTCTTCCCGATCTACACGTGACACTGCTTGAACGATCCGCCAAGAAGGTTGGGTTTCTGCGAAGGGTCGTAGGTGTTCTTGGCTTGCATGGTATAGATATTGTGTGTGGGGAATTCCCCGCTGCCGCAAGGGGAATCGAGGCCCAGATTCTGACTGCTAGGGCAATTGAGAACCCCAAGAAGGTCTCGAAGGGAATTGCAGGTTGGCTGAGCCCACAAAGGGCATTTCTGTGTCAAACGGCTGAAGTGGCCGATCTTTTCAATGAAAAGTTCCACGTGGAACGTGTCGAGAAAAGGTTCCACGTGGAACAATTGCAGAATCCCATACCCCCCGACCCCGACACGCGTGGAAATATCTATATTATTCGCCCGGAAGCGTAGTCCCGGCTCCGTTCAACACCCCGCAGCACCATCCCCAGAGTCGCCCGCACGTGACTTCCTCCGCCCGATATGCCGCGCAACACCTGAAGTATCCTCATAGCCCAGCACTCGTCGAATTTACGAGCAACTCAGAGTCCCACCAAGCTCGGCCCCCTAACCTCAAGATCGCTTCAAGCTGTCACGAGCGATTAGGTGCAGCAAGGAGGACTCAAAGGGCCAGCCTGGAGCACACAGACATCCCCAAACCGGGCGTCCGCCCAAGGCGGGCACCACTACAATATATAGTAGATTACCGAGAATTACGACCATTGAGTAACGCCAAGCCTCCAGCTAAGCAGTCTTGCTCAGACAAGTCGGACCTCATACGTGCGCCCCATGAACTATTCAATCCCACCGTCCAGGCAAAGCACGCCCGCATGCCACACAGCATCTAATCCACCAGGCTCGCAAGCCCCCTTGTTAAACAGCTCACGCCGACATGCGATGGCGACCGCCGACTCTTCTTTACCACGGACGCGACAATATATAATCATATATAACTATATCTATGACGGCACCGGGCGAAAGGGTGCAGCACACTCTTACGCTCACTCGATTCACCAGACAAACGGCGCAGGCGACTTTTGCCCTGACACGTGCGGCAGGGTACGCGCCCTACCCCTTCAATCCGCTCAAGGTCACGCCTTGAATGAAGGTGCGTTGCGCGGAGAAGAAGAGAAGTATCACGGGCACCGTCATCATCACCGACGCGGACATCATCAGGCCGTAGCTGAAGGCGCCGCCCTGCAGCGCCTGCAATGCGAACAACCCGAGACTCAGGGGATACAAACGCTGATCGGTCAGATAGACCAAGGGCCCCATGAAATCGTTCCACACATACAAGAAGGTGAAGATTCCAATTGTCGCCAGCGCCGGTTTGATTAACGGCAATACGATGCTTCGATAAATTCGAAAATAGCTGCACCCATCGATCTTCGCACTATCTTCAAGATCTCTCGGAATACCCAACATGAATTGCCTCAGCAGAAAAATGTTGAATGCCCCGCCAAAAAACGACGTCACCCACAACGGCTTCAAGGAGTTGTACCAGCCCAATTCCTTGAAGATCAGAAACACCGGAATCATGGTCACCTGCGGCGGAATCATCATCGTTGCCAGCACCAAGAAGAAGCACGCATCACGCCCTGGCCACCGCAGCCTCGCAAACGAAAAGGCCACCAACGACGACCCCAACACCTGTCCCACCACGTTGAGCAGAACCAGCAACACGCTGTTTCGCACGTAGAGCGTCATCGGGGCGATGCGCAATGCCTTTCGGTAGTTATCCGTGTATTTATTGAATGTCGCGAAGATGCGCGGCGCATACCGATACTCGACCGTCACTCGAATCTTCCCCGGTTCAACAAACTCCGACACCCCCGCAGCTTCCAACCGCAGCCAGGTCTTCATTTTGATCGAATCGTCGTCCTCGCTCGCGAACTGCCACGTCGTCTCCTGCCACAGATCGGTACCCGAAAATGCCGACTGGGCACTGACAAATTTCCGCCCCTCCATCTCGACGGTGGCCCACAGCGTATGCCATGATCGGTCGCAGTGATTGCTCACCACCACCCGCTTCAGGTCTTCAAGCCTCATCGCTGTCGGAAGGATGGTCTCCACTCTGAACGACCCTCGTTTCGCAAACGAGTACCGAACCTCCTGACCCGGCCTATCCAATCCCTCCGGACGGCTAACAACGACGGCATCGCCATCTACCACACGCCACGAGAAATTCGCCCCGGCCGTTGGCCGTTCGATGGAGAGGTCCCAACCGTGCAGCACCACATCCGACAGCGCCACCCTCCGATAGACGGTGTCGAAGACCTCCCGGCACAACTTCGGAGTCGTGTTTTCAACAAACCACGCGGTGGCCTCGCTGTTCATTTTTGTAAACACAACATCCGGCGCACGCCTTAACAACCGAGCAAAAACTGCCTCCGCCCAGACCCTATTCGTCAAAAACGGGCCGTAAAACTCGGGAAACTCATCCCTGTAGCCCTCAATCGCCCCGCTAATTGCATCGCAGACAGGCAAAAAGAGCCGTTGCCAGTCCTCGACGCTTACAAGTACCGGTTTGAGTGGGCGCTCATTGTCCCGTACATCAATGTACGGCGACTCAATCACTCCCCTCGGAATTTGGGGAATCCACTTTGGAGGATAGAGCTCGTCGTTCACTTTTGAACTGGTACTGAGCAACCAAATGAACGGCGCCGCAAAAAGAATGGACCCCGCAAGAAGCATCGCGTGGGTTACGCCCCGCCAAACCACTGCGCTCGCTGTCTTCTTCCTATTCATTCGCCAGACTCATAGTGAACCCAACGGCGGCTCAAACGGATCTGAAAAAGCGTCAGTAAAAGCACGATAGCGAACAAAACCCATGCCATGGCGGACGCATAACCCATCTTCATGTATCGAAATGCGTTGTTAAACAGGGCGTAGACGTAAAATAGCGTCGAATCCAGCGGACCTCCCCGGGTCATGATGTAGGCCTGGGTGAAGACTTGGAAAGTCCCGATCAACCCCATAATCAAATTGAAGAGAATGTACGGACTCAGCATCGGAATCGTGACATGAAAGAAGCGCCTCACCGGACCCGCGCCATCCAACTCCGCCGCCTCGTACAAATGCTGCGGAATCCCCTTCAACCCCGCCAACCAGATGATCATGCTCCCGCCCGCACCCCACACCGTCATAATAATGAGTGCCGGCTTGGACCACGCCTCATCCTGCAGCCACTTAATATTCGGGACACCGACTTGCCCGAGGATGCTGTTGAGCACCCCTTCCTGCGGATTGAAAATCCATATCCAGAGGATCGAAGCGGCCACGGCCGGCATCACCGCCGGAAGGTAGAAGATGGTCCGGTAAACCCCCATGCCGCGGACCTCCCGGCTCAACAGCATGGCGATACCTAGCCCAAGCGCCATACTGAGAGGAACGTTCAACCCCATGAAAACCGTGTTCCATAAAGACTTATAGAACAGGGGGTCGTTCGTGAACAGGTTCGTGTAGTTCTTAAACCCCACGAATCCCGGAGGATTGAATACGTCATACTGGCTGAAACTCATCACCAGCGAGAAAAAGATCGGGCCTCCTCCAAATACAATGAACCCAATGAACCACGGAGAGGCAAAGGCATACCCGGCATAGAACTCCTTCCTAAAATAGCCCGACGCCTTCATCCTTCTCGCAAAATACATATAAAGACCGGCAATGGACACCAACAGAATTCCACAATACCCTGCCACCACCGGACGGAAGTCGAACTCCGGATACTTCACCGGGTGATAGATGCGGTCGAGCTCCTTCTGGACAATCGCGGCACTTTCGTCAAGTGCCCGAACCGCATTCTCGCGCACACTCCCCGCAACGTACTTCTTATAGATTCCGTTCTCCATGGCCCGAACCTGTTCGTTCCACAGGACCTGACCCACCGGCGTCACAGGCCGGAACCTCGACGTCTCCATCGAATCGGCAAACAACCGCACGGAATCCTTGTACCTCTGGGAAATCCCCGGATCGCTGTATACGTACTCGTTCATCGCCCATTCATTCACATCCCGGCGCGCACTCATCGAAGGGATGAAGACATTGCCGTTCGCGTTCGCGATCTGCCTGCCCGCGTCGGCCTTTATCTTGAACGCCTTCTGAGAAACCATGAACCGGATGAATTCCCACGCCTCCCGCGGATGCCGGCAACCCTTCGGGATCACATACGAAAACCCGCCGCACCATCCGACCCGCTCGTTACCCTCCGAGGCGGGGGCCAGCGCCACGCCGAAGCGGAGATCGCGGCGCGTATTCGCGATAGTCGCCACGTACCAGTTTCCATCAATCTTCATCGCGATCTTGCCCGACATAAACGGGTCCAGGTCGGCGGCCATCCCGCTGGTTTGGAAAGCCAAAACTTT
>JAIBAQ010000211.1 GCA_019695095.1 Candidatus Hydrogenedentota bacterium | reverse complement strand
GGGATAGGCTTGACGAAGGTTTTGAGCGCGTGCTGGACGCGTTGCTCGCGTGCCGGGGCCGGGTCGTGGCGTCGGGCATGGGCAAAGCGGGCCAGATTGCGCACAAGGTATCCACCACGCTGGCCAGCACGGGAACGCCGTCGTTTTACATGCATCCCGCCGAGGCCCTCCACGGGGACTTGGGCATGCTGCATGCCGACGATATCCTCTTAATGTTCAGCAACTCCGGCGAAAGCCGCGAAGTGACCGAACTTCTACCCTTCGTACGTATGATTGGCGCGCGTGTCATCGCAATCACGGGAAACCCGCGCTCGACACTGGCTGCACACTCGGAGCTAGTGTTGAGCATTGGTAACCTCGGAGAGGCGTGCCCCCTGGGACTTGCCCCATCGGCCACGACCACCGCGATGCTCGCCCTGGGTGATGCGCTGGCCTTGTGCCTCATGAAGCGCCGAGAGTTTAAGGTAGACGACTACGCACGCCTGCATCCGGGCGGGGCGCTGGGCATGAAGACCCTTCCCGTGGAATGCGTAATGCGGGTGAACGAAGCGGTTGCCAAGGTCTCCCCGCAGACCAGCGTGCACGACACGCTCTTCGAAATCACACGCGCGCGAGCGGGCGCGGCGATGATTGTCGATGATTTGGGCAAGGTCCTTGGCGTGTTCACCGACGGCGACCTGCGGCGGGGTATTGAGCAAGACGACGGATTCCTGAACCGCAAGATTGGCGAAGTCATGACCCAACCGTTCATCTGCGTGGAGAAGGGGCAACGTTTCAGTGATGTTCTGGACGTGCTTAAAGAGAAGCGAATCGGCGAAGCTCCCGTCGTAGATGAGGAAGGACGTCTACTTGGCGTGGTCGACCTGAAAGGACTGGTCGCGACTATCCCATTCTCGTGAAACAACCTACATGGCACGCGCGGTGAAACCCTATCTACGCACAAATTACGGAGCGCAACATGACCGAAGAGACTAAGCGAGGCGATTCACGCCTTCTGTTCATAGCTGGCCCCTGCATCATCGAGACCGAAGCCGCAACGCTGGGAATAGCCGAGCGCCTCAAAGCAATGACAGCGGCTTTCGATGTGGACTTTGTGTTCAAAGCGAGCTTCGACAAGGCAAACCGCACGTCTATTGGCGCGTTTCGTGGCCCGGGTCTCGCTGAAGGTCTGCGTATTCTCGCTCGCGTCAAGCGCGAACTGGGCCTTCCCGTCTTGAGCGATATACATGAACCGACGCAGGCGGGTCCGGCAGCCGAGGTGCTCGATTACATTCAAATACCCGCGTTCTTGTGCAGGCAGACCGATCTGGTCGTGGAAGCCGCGCGCACCATGAAGCCCGTCAACATCAAGAAAGGGCAGTTTCTTTCTCCGCAGGACATGCGCTACGTCATCGACAAAGCGGCCTCAACGGGAAACAAGCAGCTCCTGTTGACGGAGCGCGGAGTCAGTTTCGGATACAACACACTGGTCGTCGATTTCAGGTCGTTAAGCGTGCTGGCGGAGTATGGCTACTCCGTTATTTTTGACGCCACGCATTCGGTTCAGATACCTTCGCAGGGCGGCGTCTCGTCCGGAAACCGCGAATACGTGAGACCCCTTGCACGTGCGGCGGCAGCCTACGGCATCGACGGGCTATTCTGCGAAGTGCACCCCAATCCCCCCGAGGCGAAGTCCGACGGGGCTAACAGTCTCTATTTGGATTCCGTACCCGAGTTGCTTCGTGAAGTGCTCGCCGTACGCAACGCCCTCACGGAAGGTTAGCGGCAATGAGTGAATTGGAACAACGCATGAGCCGGATCAAGCTCATCGTCAGTGATGTGGATGGGGTTTTGACCGACGGGAAGATGTGGTACGACGGCGAAGGGCGCCCGTTTCGGGCATTCTACGCACGCGACGGATTGGGTCTGGCCCTGTGGCGCTACGTGGGCGGAAAGATGGCCTTTGTCACCGGGCTGGGATCTCCCGCCGTGGAAACCCTGGCCAAGCAATGGAAATGCTGCGCATGCTTCACCAACACCCGCGACAAGGCGACGGCGTGCCGGAAGATTGCGGAGCAAGAAGGCCTTTCGCTCGAAGAAATTGCGTTCATTGGGGACGACATCATTGACATGAACGCAATGGACATCGTGGGCGTGTCCGTGGCGGTGAAAGATGCGCTTGAAGAGGTTCGTTCCGCGGCGCACTACGTGACCGTTGCCCCCGGCGGACACGGGGCCTTGCGGGAACTCGTCCATCGGCTGCTCATGGCGCAAGGCAAACTGGAATACTGCATCCAAAGATACCGCGAAGACCACGCCGCATCGGGACATCAATAGGGCTAAGTCCCGTCTGATTGGCGTGTTGCGGAAATCGCGCGCAGGAAGTACAATAGGAGCGGGTAAGGGCAAGGTCTCGCGATGACCGAGCACTCCGCATTCTGCCAATCGGCTGCGGAGCATTGCGTTTTCTGTGTGACGTGCAGGAGAGTATCGGTGGTCGCTGTTCTGGATACACCTGAGCTGAAACCGCTCAACGATCTGTTTGTCGTCAAAGGCTGGCGGACCCCAGTGTTTGCGCCCGCGACGTTCGAGCAGCTACCTCCCGATATCGCCATCTACTTTCAAGCCTCGGGAAGCATGACCAAACACCTCGAGTCCGTCTTTGGCGGTCCTATACATATCGAATTGGTCGCCATGGACCACACGGAACAGTACTACCGCAGACTCGTTCTCCTGAAGAACTCCAAGTCGCGCAAACCGCTTCTGTTTGCAAGTATCGAGGCCTACCTCGACCGGTTCGAGAAACGCGTGCGCTCGGAGATACAGAAGGCCCGCAAACCATTCGGTCGGATCCTTGAAGAGAATGGCACCGATCATGGGTATCAGTCGCAGGCGTTCTTTCAGTTTGGCCCAGGAACGGAGGTCGAGCACCTCCTTCAATCCAAACCGGGACTGGACCTCTTCGGGCGCACCAAGGTCGTGCTCGATTCGGACAAACGTCTGCTTGCAACCGTCACGGAGATTCCGCCGCGTTTTCGGACGCCGCACGCCAACCAAGCATGACTCCACCGGCAGTTCAAAAGTGGATGACGTGGCTTGAAAAGCACTCTGCCTCGCGCAGTCTTCCGTGGAAACTGGCCCTACTCGCTTCAATTCTCGCCACCCCTTCCCTATTCGTCGGTTTCCAACTGGATGACTACTGGCACCGCATGATGTTTCGAGGCTTCCCAGGCTATCCAGGTCTCTACACCACCTTCTGGGATCAGTTCACATTCGCCAACGGCGATACCGAGCGCACGCAACGTTTCATGGACTACGGCTTCTTTCCGTGGTGGCACGCGCTGGATTCTTGCACGCAACCCTGGCGTCCCATTGGCGTTCTGACGCACTGGGCCGATTTCCTGCTCTGGTTTGACCATCCTTTCTATATGCACGTGCAAAGCCTCGCGTGGTTCGCGGCCATGGTTGCCGCGGGGGCGGTACTCTACCGCCGCATTCACGGCGCGACGCTTGTGGCCGCCCTCGCCGCCCTCATGTTTGCGCTCGACGATGCGCACGGATGGGCCGTGGGCTGGCTGGCCAATCGCAATGCGGTACTGTCGGCGCTGTTCGGCATACTCGCACTCATCGCTCACGACGCTTGGCGCCGCGAGGGATCTTCACGCGCGGCGTTCCTGGCGCCCATATTACTTGCCATTGCCATGCTCTCCGCGGAAGCGTCTCTGGCAGTCGTGCCTTACCTGTTAGGTTATGCGCTGTTCCTTGAACAGCCCGTCGCGGGCAGTCGCGTGAAGGCTTATGCCGCCCAACTCGCCACGTTATCACCATATGTCGCGGTTATGGCGGTTTGGCAAGTCCTTTACAAACTCCTCGGCATGGGTAGTTGGGGACTCGATCTCTACATAGACCCGGGAAAAGAGCCGATACGATTCCTAGATGCCGCCGCGGAGCGTCTCCCCTTCTTGTTGCTCGGGCAATGGGGTCTGCCACCTTCGGACTTGTATGCGTCGATGTCCATACGCGCGGTGCATTGGATGAGTGTTGCAGCATCCTTAGTCCTCATTGCGCTTGCCACTGCCGTGGTTCCGGTGGTGTGGCGCGATAAGAAATCTCGATTCTGGGCTCTGGGCATGTTCGGATCGGCAATTCCCGTATGCTCCACGTTGCCCCAGGACCGGTTACTCTTCTTTGTCGGATTGGGCGCCTTCGGACTGATTTCGCAGTTCCTTGTACACATGTTTGCTGGGAGCAAAGTCCCAACTCTCTCAGTAACCAGGGGTGGCGTCTGGAAGATCCGAAAGGCCGTCGCGTGGTTGCTTCTCATCATTCATCTGCCGATTGCGGCCGTCGCCATGCCCATTCGGTCATACAGTCCCGTCGTTATGGATCAGGTTGTTCAAACCATTCGTACTGCGGAGAAGGAATGGTCTTTCGAGGACAAAACCGTAGTCCTTGTAAATCCTCCCTCCCACTTCTACGCCATGTATTTCCCGGTAATCCTCAGCAATGATGGCATTGCAGGCCCCAAACGTGTCCGCACGCTTGCTCCCAATCCCGAGGCGTTTTCATTCAAGTCGCCGCCAATGGCCGTATTGCGCAAAGATGAACGCACCTTGGCGGTGAAGCCTGCCGGTGGATACGAACCGCGTCCCGTGTTGCGAAGCATGGCGAAACCATTCCATCAAGGCGACGCGGTCCATTTGGAGGGTGTTACTATCGAGATTCCCGCATTGCTTCCCGAAGGCAATCCCGGCGAGGCCGTCTTTCAATTCGACACGCCGCTCGAAGACCCATCCTATCTCTTCTTGCAGTGCCAAGAGGGTGCTTTGGTCCCGTTTCACTTGCCCGCTGTAGGGACAACGGTATCCCTGCCGTAGTCCGCAATTTGCATCCTTCCTCAAAGCGCCCGCGAAAGCGGCTAACGGGCGAAACGTTGAGGTGATGTATAAGGAGTCCTCGCGAACACGTTCTGCACGTGGAGACGTGGCTTGTTCACAGCCGCAAATCGCGGTAGCGCGTGCGCTACCCGATACAAGCGTTTAGGTTCGCGTGAAGTCCAATCCAGAGTTGCGAATTGAATAGTTCATATGCAATCGTGTCACCAGAAACAGGTCAGAGTAGTATCGCAGCAAGGTCTTGAATAAGCCAATAACGGGAGAGCGCCAATGCAGACCCCGTATCACGTGTTATTTGTAAACGATTCCGCCTCAGACTCTGAGAAAGTGGGTATTGCCCTCGGATCATGCTCTGAAGAATTCGAACTCGTGGAGGCGAAGACGCTCGGCGATTTCGAGACCTATCTCCTTCAGCCCGATTATGCTGCCGTGCTCGTCAACCTGCCCGTGTTCGACTTCCAAGGGACACAAGCCGTCGCGCGGATTCAATCGGCCCTGCCGGGCACGCCTATTCTGTTGCTGACAGGGCCGGATACGGAATGGGTAGCGCTCGAAGCGATGAGAATTGGGGCAAGTGGCTATCTTCCCAAGCAACCCGGATATCTTGAGCGTCTGCCGCGCTGCCTTCAGGTCGCTATCGATAGGGGCAGCCTATTCGAGATGAAAGCACAAGCAGAACGCGAACTTATACGGTCGCAGACCTTCAACAGGGCAATCCTCGACGCGTTGACCGAACACATTGCTGTGCTCGATCAAAATGGCGTCATCCTTACTGTCAATGATGCGTGGGTACGTTTTGCGGAGAAGAACGGCCCCATCGATACTGCCGATGTCGGACCGGGCACAAACTACCTTGATGTATGCGCTAAAGCCGCAGACTGTGGAGACAGGCAGGCGCGAATGGCGCTGGAAGGAATTCAAGGCATTCTAGATGGCGCCATTGATTCCTTCTCCATGGAGTACCCGTGTCACTCCCCCGAAGAGCAACGATGGTTCATCATTTCCGTAACACCCATTGGCGAAGGCTTTTCTGGGGCAGTGGTTGTACATACCGACATCACGGACAGAAGAATCGCCGAGGAATCCTTGCATCAAACCCGGGTGCAGCTCGATTTCACGTTGCGCGCTCTCAGCATTGGGTATTGGGAGTGGGACCTTCAAACGGGAGAGGCCTACTATTCCGCTGAGTGGAAGTTGCAGCTCGGATACGACGAAACGGAAGTCACCAATCATCGCGAATCGTGGAAAGCGCTTCTGCATCCCGAGGATCGCGAGTCAGTCGTAGCGACCATGCAAGAGTGGTCGAGATCATCACTGCGCACGCCGCTGTCTGCGCTCTACCGGATGCTGCACAAAGACGGCTCGTACCGCAAGATTCTCTGCAAGGCTTCGATCCAGAGAGACTCCACGGGAAAGCCGCTCCGCATGATAGGAGTTCACGTTGATGTGACTCCCGGCGCCCATGAGTCTGAGGATTGAGAGTCTATTCGCCTACGAGGTGTTCAAGATCCTCGCGTGACACGGTAAAAAGGTCCATGTCTGACGTGATGGCCCCAAGACTGATAAGGCATTCGGTGAAAAGCTCACGAGTCCGCAGTTCAAGTTCCTGATTGCCGAGGTCAGTCATGACACCGAGGATATGCTGCCCCTTCTTGACGTGGGTGCGCTCGTCGGACCGAATGAAATCTGCGATATGACTGAGAAGTGTGTCGTTCTCCTCGCGCGCTTTATCGACCAGTTGATTGATTGTCTTCAACACACCAACCTCGCCGAATAGATTGATCTCGGCCATGGCAAACGCAGGTTCCATCGGCCCGCGACACGTGGAACCGGTCAAGCGGTTGGGCAACTCGAAGGGGTCGTAGCCGCTCGCGAGCATCGACCGGTGCCCGATCTCGGTATGACGCGCTTCATCCCACGTTATTCGTGCCAGATCATACTCGGCCTTGAAGTCTTTGAATCGAATGTCCCACAGGAAGGTGCCGAACGCTTCAATCGCATCGACCTCGTCACGTTGCGTGCGGATGAATCGCAAGCGCAGCGCCTCGTAGCTGTCTTTCGGGAAACGGGGCTCCGGATCGGCTACATCGTAGTCACCGGTGTGGTGAAAGGTGGTAAAACGTGAATCGCGTTGGGGTACCGTGTTGCGCTCGTATGGCTTGTCAACACTTCGGAGCGACACCGGCGGTTGCGTTCGCGGGTCTGCTCCGGTTACGCCTCCGATGCTTTTCAAGAGGTCCTGAAGATGCCAACGCCATGCCGCTAGACGCTCCTCATTCACGCCGCCGTCGACATAGGCCCCTAACGCAGCATCAGCCCACGTCAGCATCGGTTCGTAGTCAACAAGAATTCGCTTGAGGGCGCGAATCGTCGGCGCATCCGCAACCGGACATGTATCGTCGATATGGTGCTGATACGCCTTGGTCAACGCGCGACCAGCAACCTGATGCGCACCCACCAGCAGTTCCGGCGTATCGGCCGCGGAGAGCATCTCCTCGATGAAACGATCGATATCCGCGTCTCGAAAGGAATCGATTGTCTTGAGGCTCAGTTCCTGCTCATTCAGTCGCGTACGCAACGTATTGGCTGCATCGGCGTGATAGAAGATGTGCCGCCCCGTCTCGAGCTTTACCTCGAACTCTGGAATGGCAAGAGTCCATGATCCCAAAGCATGCGAAAGCCTACGTTCAAAATAGAAGAACCGCAACAGCCGGCGCGCGTTTTCCTGCACCGTGAACTTCCCCCCCATGTGACGAGTATCCCGGGGAAAGCGGTAAGGGAACTTCTTTCGGCGAGTGGATGCTTCTTCCCGGCCTTCACTAAATGAGGATACCGGATACCGAGTGCTCGGATTTACACCATTGCCCGACATGGATATGCCCTCCAGGAGCTAGACCTTGCGCCAACCTTCGATCGATACGATAGGTCTTCCTGGCAGGCGACTTCAAAATCACCCCCACCCCACGAAGAAGGAGTCTACTTCTTGGTGTGATTCTTGAAGAATTTCACGATGAGATCAGGAGCTTCGGAGGGAAAGGCGTGGCCCCCGGGATAGACCACCGAAACAAACGGCGTCCCTGAATCGGAAGAGTAGAGTGTGCCCACAAGCGTGCCTGCGGTTGCCCACGGTTCCCCTTCATCCTTGCACCCGTTGAGTGTCCTGATGGCGGCCATCGCGCGCTTCTGCGTCTCGTAGGGAACACGCTCATCATTCTCGCCTGCGATATGCATAGCTGGTAACGGTCTCAACGCGGCGATCTTGCCTCCTGCACCACCCGCCGAAGGGGCCACGGCTGCGAAGACATCCCCGCGAGCCGCCCACAACACGTATGTGAATCCGCCGCCATTTGAATGGCCTGTTGCGTAGACCCGCTTCTCGTCGATCGAGTATTCCTTTTTCAACGTAGCAAGCACCTGATCGAAGAACTTCAAATCCCGATCGCCTTGGTCACCGACATACTTTTGCCACCCCGCTCTTTCGCCGCTCGGGTCGAACTTACCCGGTGTGTTCAGACCTTGCATGCAAACCAAAAGTGCCTCCGGCCACAAATTCTCCATATTGAACTTACGGGCTGAATTTTGCATGGAACCACCGTGTCCATGGAATGCGAATACCACGGGGGCCGGAGTACCGGCCTGCATGGCTGGCGGCACAACCAACGCTTCGCGCTTCACACCGTCGACAGTCCACTCTCTCCTGTCGGACTCGTCGCTGTGAACAACCGATACTGCGATACAAGCAGTCAAAACGATCTTGATCAATTGGATACGCGCCATGATGAAAGCCCTACGTTGTCCAGTCGCCTTCCAATACAAAGAGCTGACTGAATCTGTAACCCCGAATTCAGATGACGGTTCCCAAGAAATCCCTGAAATATCTCAATCTACTGGAAAAGGCCCCGCTGTACGGATAAGCTTCCTATGGTCAATTCTGTGCATAGGAGATTATCGGTCATGGACACAATCTCGCGGCGAGAAGCAATTCAGGTCGCTGCTATCGCAGGTGCGAGCGTTCTTCCGCTCACTGCCGAAGCGCAGGCTTCGCCCGACAGGAAGCTGAAAGTTGTGGTTGCCGGCGGACACCCGGACGACCCGGAAAGCGGTTGCGGTGGATTGATCGCGCTCTATGCAGCAGCAGGTCACGAAGTCGTCAATCTCTACTTGACGCGTGGCGAGGCGGGCATCGCGGGCAAGACGGACGATGAAGCGGCTGCGATACGCACCGCCGAGGCAGAAGCGGCGTGCAAGATCCTAGGCGCACGGCCAGTCTTCGCGGGACAAATCGACGGTGCTGCCGAAGTGAGCGGCAAGCACTACGAGACGATTCGAAGGATTCTCGATGAAGAGAAACCGGACCTTGTTCTCACGCACTGGCCAATCGACACCCACCGGGACCACCGTGCGGCATCCCTCCTCGTCTACGATGCGTGGTTGGCCTCGGGACGCGAATTCACGCTCTATTACTACGAAGTAGAGTCCGGCCATCAGTCGCAGCACTTCCACGCCACGCACTATGTCGACATCACGTCGGTTGAGAGCAAGAAGCGTGAGGCGTGTTACTCGCACAAAAGCCAGAACCCCGACGACTTCTATGGCCTTCACACGGAAATGCATCGTTTCCGGGGCATGGAATCGGGAGCCAAGTTTGCGGAAGCCTACATCAGGCTCGCCCAGAATCGCAGCGAACGGCTGTAAACGCCAGGACTAGGATTTCGGCCGCAGATATAGTCCGAATGTAGACAGCGTCGGGCAGGCTTTGGCCTCTTCGATGTGCAAGCGGAC
>JAIBAQ010000210.1 GCA_019695095.1 Candidatus Hydrogenedentota bacterium | reverse complement strand
TTGATGCCGACCACCCGCTCATATGGCACGTAGGAAACGATGCGGTCGACGAGCAGGAACGGAAAACGGTGCGGCAGCACCTTCATAATCATATTGACGTCGATAGCGGTGGGCAGCTTCGACAGCGACACGCCATTCCTCTTGGCGCGGCCATTCAGCAGGCTCTTTTTGACCTCTTGCGAGAACTTCACGTGCGACGCGTGGCCCGATTTTACGCCAATCACATGCCCCTTCACCGGGCGTCCGAGCAGGAACATGTCCCCGATAAGGTCCAGAATCTTGTGGCGCACAAACTCGTCCGGGAATCGCAAATCCTCGTTCAGAATGGACTCGTCGCCAATGGCCACGGCGTTCTCGAGGCTCACACCCCGAATAAGCCCCTGCTCCTGAAGCATCTTTGCGTCGCGCAGGAAGCCAAAGGTCCGCGCCGGCGCAATGTCCTTCACAAACGTGTCCGGCGTGATGACAAAAGACGCGTATTGTGTGCCGATGGCCACGTGGTCGAACGCAATCGTCATCGTGACACGCAACTCATCCGACGGCAACACGCTCAACGCAACGTCTTCGTTGCGGTAGTAAACCGGCTGCTTGATGCGAATGAACTGCTTCTCCGCGTCTTGCTCCACCATGCCCGCGCGCTGAAGCGTTGTCATGAAGGGAACCGAACTACCGTCGCCCACGGGCGTCTCGTTCGCGTCGACCTCAATGTCCAGATTGTCGATGCCCAGTCCTGCGATGGCCGCCAGAACGTGCTCGACGGTATGGACCTTCACGCCGTTAACGGCGATGGTGGTTCCGTACGTCACATCCACAACGTTGTCGATGTCCGCCTTAACGGCCGGCCGTTCAGGCAGATCAACCCGGTAGAACGTAATTCCGCTGTTCGCGGGAGCCGGTTTGAACGTGATGGTGGTGAGATTGCCTGTGTGCAGGCCGATTCCGGAAAACGACGCGTCCCTAGCTATGGTCTTCTGGCGTTCCATTGCCTTCTAATTGCTCCAATCGATGCTCGAGCTGACGAAGACGCCGAAGCGCCTCGGGGAGGTTGCGCAATGCCGCTTGCATGCGCCTCATGTGCTCTTGTTCCATGGCAGGGAACCCAAAAACGACCGTACCGGCCTTCACCGACTTGGTCACTCCGCTTTGGGCCGCGACGACCACCCCGTCGCCGACTTCTATGTGCCCCGCAACGCCCGAGGCAGCCCCTACCATCACATGATTTCCCAGGATCGAGCTTCCCGCTATTCCAGCATTCCCGCAAATTATGCAGTGCTTGCCTATCTGAACATTGTGACCGATTTGCACAAGATTGTCAATTTTGGTGCCGTCACCAATGGTTGTACTGCCAAAAGTAGCCCGATCAACGGCCGAATTGGCCCCAACTTCCACATCGTTTCCTAACACAACATTGCCCAACTGCGGGATCTTCACGTTTTCCCCGTTTTGCTGGACAAATCCGAACCCGTCGGCGCCTATTACCGCACCCGAATGAATGATGCACCGCTCTCCCGTCACCGTCCGGTCGTAAAGAGTGGCGTTCGCGTGCACTACCGTGCCTGCTCCGAGCCGGACTTCCGAGCCAAGGCTCGCACCCGCATGGACCACCACGTCATCGCCCAGCACGCAACCGTCCGAAACTCGCGCCAACGCATCAACCGACACATTTCGGCCTAACGTGACGTCCTTACCCACGCTGGCTGAAGAATGAACGCCGGGAGCAACCCCAGACTTCCCGCCGTAGAAATGAGTGGAAACCACCAGCATTGCCATGTAGGGATTGTCCACTTGAATGCGGGCGCACGGCGCCTCGGAGATGTCGCGCGAGACCAATACGGCGGCAGCCTGCGTGTCTCGCAGATGGACCGCATAGCGCGCATCGGAGAGAAATGTCAGATCTCCGGGACTAGCCTGGCGAATGCCACACAATCCCGTCACCCGAACGTCTCTATCTCCCTGTACGACGCCACCGACTAAGTCCG
This sequence comes from Candidatus Hydrogenedentota bacterium, assembly GCA_019695095.1. Taxonomy (NCBI): domain Bacteria; kingdom Pseudomonadati; phylum Candidatus Hydrogenedentota; species Candidatus Hydrogenedentota bacterium. The sequence goes on along the minus strand of JAIBAQ010000210.1, from coordinate 7,687 downwards.
CTATCTCGCCAACGGTAGCATTCATTACACAGTGTCCGTCAACGATCCACCTGGCAACTCCGCTTCGTCTTAGGATTTGCCGTTGAGAAGCGCGATCACTTGGCTCGTTATATCGAGCGTCGTGCTGAAATAAATGACCGACGTCGGGCTCTTGGGATCCGCCTCCAGAATCAGATGGTAGTTCTGCTGGCTCCCAATCTGGTTCACCGCATTGTCGATGTCTTGCATGATTCCGCTAAGAAAACGCTGCGATTGGCGGTCGATGTCATCTTGCTTCAGCTTGAACTGGGCCTGGTATTCACCAAACTCGCGCGTAATCTCATCCTTGAGCTTCGTGCGCTCGTCGTCCGTCATCTTGTCCTTTTCGTCTTCGTACTTCTTCTTCTTGGCCTCGATGCTCTTGGAAAGCGCATCAATCTCGACCTGAAGCTTGTTCTTCTGGGCTTCAAGGTCTGCCAGACCCTGCTCACGTTTCTTGTAGCTGTCAAACACCATCTTGCGATTCACAACGCCAATCTTGAACTGGCCATCGGCCTTGGCGGGGGCGGCTTGCGCCTGGGCCGGCTTTGGCTGCTCGGCCGCGAAAACCGCTCCGGTGTACGCCAGCAGGGCGATTGTTACGACCGAAGCCATTGTCAAACTTGTGCGCACCACGTTGCTCATCCTTACCTTAGCTCCCTTTACTGGCTTATTCACGCGAGACGCTCACAAACAGGAACCGGAATAGTTCCACGCGCGCCTGCCATGCGAATTGAGATCCTATTTAGATACTGGGTTACCCCATCGGACAGAATGGGGAGAGTCTATCATTAGAGCTCCCGCGCTCGCAACACGAACGCGGGAGCCAGAAGTGCATTTTCCTAAGACTAGAATCGGAACCCGGTCTGAAGGTGCAACCTTCCGGAGCCTTGATCCTCGTCCGGGTTAAGTGGGATACCGTAATCGAGCCGTATCGGTCCCATCTTGGGAACGTCCACGCCAAAACCGATACCCGTCGAATACTTCATATCGCCCATGTCGAATTCGCTGGGCTCTAGCCAAACGCCACCCGCATCCACAAAGCCATAGACGCGGAACATCTTGTTGATCTTGTACTTCACTTCCAGGTTGTTCACGAGCCGGACTTCGCCGCCCACGGCTTCGTAGTCGCCCCAGAAGCGGTGCTGACGCACCTTCGGGCCGATATCGCGCGTATCGTAACCGCGCACGGTGGACGTACCACCCGCAAAGTAACGGTCTGCCAGAGGAATCACGTCGGAGTCGCCAAAGGGAATCCCGATACCCTGACGGGTCCGTACCGAAAGAACCCACTTCTTCTCTTCGCCGAAGCTCCAATACCACGACGAATCGTGATCGAACTTCCAGAAGTTGTTGTCACCGCCGATGCCAGCGACTTCAATCTGGAAGTCGTGCTTCGAACCCTTGCCGGGATCGCGCCCCGAATCGGTCGTGTTGCGCGTGATACCCCAAATATTGCTGATGGTCGTGTCGCCGCCAATGTACTCGCGATACGGATTGAACAGCCACGTGTTATTGAAATCGCTGTAATTCACGTTGCGGTATCGCAGCGACGTCCTCGCCGATACGTACGGAGAGAGAATCTTGCCTAAGCGGAGCTGGCCGCCCATCGTCTCTTCGGTGTAGTTGTTGCCACCTTCGTACTCGTAGCTTTCGTCATAGAGGTCAAACCCGAACATCAGCGGATAGCCGAAGATCTCCGGATCCGTAAAGCTCAGGTTGTACTCCGTCCGGCGCTCACCAAGGTTCAACCGCAAACGCATCTGCTGGCCGCCGCCCGAGAACGTGGGCCAATTCATGATATCGAAGTTGTTGAACCGAAGTTCGGTATACCCGCCGAAGCTCTCTTCCGTGCTGTAACCGAATCCGAAGTTCCAGAATCCCGTCTTGCCTTCGTCAACATCGACAAGCAGGTTCGAGAACAAATCGTCGCCTTCGATCGGCTCAAGGTTCATCCGTACCGCTTCGTAGTACTCCGTGCTTTCAAGACGGCGCTGCGTGCCTTCCAGCAACGTACCGTCGAAACGCTCGCCCGGATTCACGAGTATCTCGCGGCGCACCACGTCATCTCGCGTCACGTTGTTGCCCGTGACCTTAATCTCTTTGATGTACTTGAGCTCATCTTCGCTCAAGTTGTAGACGATATTCGTCGTGTGGTTCTCTTTATTCAGCGTCACCTGCGGAACCGACTGCGCATTCACGTAACCGGCATCCGCGTAGCCCTTGCTGACCGCGTCCGAGTCCTTCTGAACCTGCGACTTGTTGTGAATCTCGCCGACATTGACCTTGAGCAGCTTCTGCACTTCGTCATCGTCAAACACGGTGTTGTTCGCGATTTCGAGGCTGCCGACGTGATACTCGGGACCTTCGGAAAGATTAATGGTCAGTACCATCTTCTTTCCGCTGTCGGAGTACTGAAGGTCCGTGCCCGCGACTGCCGCCTCAAGCCGGCCATGATCGCCATACTTGTCCACGATGGCCTTCAAATCCGTCTCGAACTGATCCTCGTCGTACTTTCCGCCGAAGAACAGCTTCCGCTTCTTGGTCTTCATCGTCTTGCGGATTTGACGATCGGAGAGAGCCTCGTTGCCTTCAATGTGAATCGCGGCAATACGCGCCTTGCGGCCTTCGCTGATGTTGTACGTGATGCGCACGCGCGAAGGACCCACCTCTTCCACGACGATATCCACCGTCGTGTTCGGAATGCCCTTGCTTTCGTACAGCTTCAAGATCGCCGTGCGCTCGTCTTCGTACTTGCCTTCGACGAACGTATCGCCTTCATGCCACGAAATGGCACTGCGCACCGTGCGCGCTTTGAGTTTCTTGTTGCCGACAATCTTGATCTCGGAAATGACTCGCTTCTCCTCGACGACATACGTCAGGATGACCTGGTCGCCTTCGGGAGAAACATCCGCCTTCACCGTCGTGAAGAAGGTCGTGTCATACAAACGACGAATGTCACGAGATACGGCTGGCTGGCTGTACGTCTGCCCGGCCTGAACCTCAAGTTGTGCGCGCACCGCCTGTTCGCTCACGCGTTCCAGGCCTGAGATTCGCACTTCCTTGATGGACTTGCCTTCGTACTCCTGTGCGCTTGCCAGCGCGCTCACAATCACCAAAACCGGGATGACCGAGAGGAGCTTTCGATAGATCACTGAGTTACACCTTCCGCTATAGGTATTAACGGCTCAAATTCCAGCTTGTTCGCCATCTCCGACGGGCGCACTTCAATCCGCATCCCAGGCATATACTCGCCTTTCAACAACAACTCAGATAACGGATCTTCGACAAATTGCTGTACCGCTCGACGCAACGGGCGAGCACCATACTGCTCGTCGCTGCCTTCGCGGACCAGGAATTCCTTCGCCTCGTCCGTCAGGTACAGCTCATAGCCTTTTTCCCCAACGCGTTCTATCACTTCTGCCACGTGAATGTCAACGATCCGCAACAACTCTTCCTGGGTCAGCCGATGGAATACAACCACTTCGTCCACCCGGTTCAAGAACTCCGGATTAAACACTTTCTTCACTTCTTCCATCACTCGGGAGCGCATTTCCTTGAATTCGCTCTCTTTCGATTCGCGCTGGAATCCTACCGTGGTCGACCGGCCAATCCGCCGCGCCCCAATATTGCTGGTCATCACGATGACCGTATTGCGGAAGTCGACCTTGCGGCCTGTAGAATCCGTCATGTGCCCGTCTTCAAGCACCTGCAAGAGAATGTTGAACACATCCGGGTGCGCCTTCTCGATTTCGTCGAACAGCACCACCGAATACGGCCGCCTCCGCACCTGCTCCGTGAGCTGGCCGCCTTCGTTATAGCCAACGTATCCGGGAGGCGCCCCGCCCAACCGCGACACCGCAAACTTTTCCATGTACTCTGACATGTCGATCGTGATGAGCGCGTCTTCATTGCCAAACAGGAACGACGCGAGACTCTTCGCGAGCAGCGTCTTGCCTACGCCCGTCGGCCCAAGCAACAAGAACGAACCCACCGGCCGCCGCGTATTGCGGAGCCCGGCCCGCGAACGTTGAATCGCGCGCGTGATCGCGTCGATGGCTTCTTCCTGCCCAATGACGGATTTGCGCAGTTCGTCGCGCATGCGCAGCAATCGCGACGATTCGCTCTCTTCAAGCTTGGTCAGCGGCACGCCCGTCCACTTCGACACGATGAAAGCGATGTCTTCATCGGTGACGATCGTCTCCGCCGAATCGCGCTTGCGCTCCCAATCGCGCTTCTTCTCTTCGAGTTCCCCAATCAGGGTGCGCTCTTTGTCGCGCAGACTCGCCGCCCGCTCATATTCTTGCCGGCGGATGGCCGCCTCCTTCTCCTGCGTGACCTTCTCGATTTGCTGCTCGATGTCTTTCAGCGCCAGCGGACGCGTCGTCACCTGCAACCGCGCGCGACTACCCGCTTCGTCGATAACGTCCACGGCCTTGTCCGGCAGGTAGCGATCCGTAATGTACTGGTGCGAAAGTCGCGCCGCGGCCACAATCGCGTCGTCCGCAAACTTGACGCGGTGATGCGCCTCGTACTTGTCCCGCAACCCCTTGATAATCTCGATGGTCTGCTCCACGCTGGGCGCATCCACGATAATCGTCTGGAACCGCCGCGCCAACGCCGCGTCCTTCTCGATGTGCTTGCGGTATTCATCCATGGTCGTCGCGCCGATGCACTGCAATTCGCCGCGCGCCAACGCAGGCTTCAACATGTTCGCGGCATCCACCGCGCCTTCCGCCGCGCCCGCTCCGACAATCGTGTGCAATTCGTCGATGAACAAAATGATGTTGTCCGCCCGGCGAATCTCTTTCATGACCGACTTCAAGCGTTCCTCGAACTGGCCCCGGTACTTCGTGCCCGCCACAACACCCGCAAGGTCGAGCGTAAGCACGCGCCGGTTGAGCAACAAGTCCGGTACGTCGCCGTTCACAACCGCCTGCGCCAATCCTTCCACGATCGCCGTCTTGCCGACGCCCGCCTCGCCGATCAACACCGGATTGTTCTTCGTGCGGCGGCTCAATATCTGTATAACGCGCTCGATTTCCGATTCGCGCCCAATGACGGGGTCCAGCTTCCCTTCGCGCGCCAAGGCCGTAAGGTCCCTGCCAAACGTGTCCAGCGCGGGCGTCTGCGACTTCTTGCTGGTAGCAGGTTGCGGACCGCCCGATTTGCCCTGGTCTCCAAGCAAACGGATGACCTCCGTCTGAATTCGGTCCAAATCCACCTTCATGTCCTGCAGCACCTTCGCCGCAATCCCTTCGCCTTCTTTCACCAGGCCCAAAAGGATGTGCTCGGTGCCAATGTAGCTGTGGTTAAACCGGCGCGCCTCTTCGACGGCCAATTCAAGCACCTTCTTCGCGCGCGGCGTGAATGCAATCTCCTCGCTCGACACCACCGCGTTGCCGCGCTGGACCTGCTGCTCGATTTCGAGCGCGAGCGATTCGATGTCGACGCCCAGATTCTCCAACGCCCGCGCCGCGATGCCATCCGGCTCACGGCACAAACCCAAGAGAATGTGCTCGGTTCGTACGTACTCGCTTCCCAAACGGGTCGCTTCTTCACGCGCTGCGCTTACGACGCGCTTGGCTCGTTCGGTAAATCGTTCCCACATGTCTGTATCACCTTAATCCTATGATGCCTTGCAACAACCGCCCAAAGCTCGGCGGCAGAGTCCAGGGCTATGCTGCTTTCGAAAACCGTTTGCGGAACATGTCCGCCCGCGCAACACTCCGCGCCACCGCGTCCGCGGCCTCGCCAAGCGCCTGCGCCACGTGCGTAGGCTGACTCGCCATGAGCACTTCATTCACCAATCCGATGGAAAAACCATCCAGTTTGTTTACCGCTATTCCCAGTCGTATCCACGACAACACGTCGAGTGCCTCGTTAAACTCAAGAAGATGCGCTCCTCGCGCAACTCCGATCGCCCTCCCGACCCGGTCCAGCACGCCGCTCTCGTTCTCGGAAAGCATCGACTCGCGCGCGGCCCGCTCTTGCGCCAGGAGGTCCGACGCCAACGAACGGACGTGGTACGCGATCTCCTCTTCCGAACGGCCAAGCGTCGCCCGGTTGGACAACGCATACATCTGACCCGGAGCGCTGCTCACTGGGCCAAACATGCCTTCCAGGACGTGCTGTTGCTCACGGACGCTCTTCTCAAGCCCCAGGATCTTCCCGGAAGCGGTAAGACCTGGAAGGTGTACAAACACGGAAGCGCGAAACCCCGTGCCCACCTCGTCGAGCGCCGCCGTCAAATACCCATGCCGATCGTCAAACGCGAAATCGAGCCCTTGCGAGAATTGGTCGTCAATCTTGGTCAGACGGCTCCAAAGCTCCGAAACTTGCAGCCCAGCGACCATGACGCTCATTCGCAGGTGGTCCCGCTCATTCACCATGACGCTCATGCTCAAATCGTCGGCGACATAAACGCCGCGCGCACCATGATTCTCGATGAGATCGTGCGAAGCGAGGTTTCGCTCAATAAGCAGACGGGTCTCGCGAACACTCAGGTCCCCGATGGAATAGTACTGCCCCGCACCGAAAAAGGAGTTGCCGTCGATAACCGACAATGCCCGCTCTTCGACCGTGCGCTTCTCGTCGTCCGCGCAACGGCCCGGGAATGGCAAGTCGGCGAGGTTCCGCGCGAGGGTGCCGCGGCATCCGAATACGATATCCGCATCCGGGCCGCTTCCTGCCAGCCATTGGGCCGGCTTGTCCAGCAAGGTCTTAAGCATGGCGTTACCCTTGCCCCACGCCGGGACGAATTGCTTCCTTGATAACGAGCGCCTCCTCGATCCCTCGGATTGCATCTCTCAACTTAGCCGCTTCCTCGTAATTCTCCGATTTGAGCGAACTACGCAGAAGCGCGCGCTTGGTCTGTAATTCAGCGCGCAACAACTCACGCTGGTCATCCATGCGCGGCGCCTTGCCGCGATGGCGCAACGACGTATGCATGCCGCGAAGAATGGAGTCCAAATGGTCCCCAAAACTCTCGTAGCACACTGCACAACCTACACGGCCATCCTGCATAACGTCTTTGAGTTCGGCACCGCACGTCCGGCAGGCCTTGTGGCTGACCACCGTGTCGGTGGCTGGAGGAGCAGCTTTCTGCTTCTTCGGCGTAGGAGCCGCCCCGGCCAGTTCAAACCCCGAGGCCGCAATGTCTTGCTGCTTCGCCATGCAGTCGGAACAGACATGCTGTTCCGCCACCTTGCCGTCCACCACCTCGGCATACCGCACCGTTGCGATGTTCTTATGGCACCTCTGACAAAGCATCGATATCACCTCTATTTCTTAGTATAACACCGCAACATAGGCGGTTTCATTTCCGGCCCGAAACACATCGCAATCTCCAAGCCGGACTGCCGTCGCCAAACATGCCTTGCGCAACTATTCTGGACGAGGTGCCAAGCCCGATCAAGCTTTGCTGCGTATCGCCGCTCGACTGGACTCTTAATTGAGGCATCCGATCTTTCCGGCACGGTATATCCTCAAGAACCTCTCCGTGGTGCTCCGGCCCACCTTCCCATCTATCCATTGGTCCCATCGGTCCCATCGGCCCCATCGGCCCTCCCCTGCCGTGGCGTGGTCCCTTGCTGTGGCGTGGTCTCCTGACCGCGCCACTCTTGCGACCGGCAGGTCTCCATCCCGTCGACCTCCCCTGCTGTGGCGT
>JAIBAQ010000209.1 GCA_019695095.1 Candidatus Hydrogenedentota bacterium | reverse complement strand
TTCTCCAGAGCAGGCACTACGACGACCAGAAGCTGGATAATAATGGACGCGCTGATATACGGCATGATGCCGAGGGCAAAAATCGTCGCCCGTTCGAAGGCGCCGCCCGTGAACATGTCGTAGAATCCCAACAGACCGCCTTGAGCGCCTTCCAAAGCCTCGCGAAGGGCGTCGCTGTTTACACCGGGAGTAGGCACGTGCGCACCCAACCGATACACCGCCAGCATGATCAGCGTGAACGTAATACGCTGGCGCAGTTCGGGAATGCGAAATGCGTTCCGTAAGGCTTCGAACGCCTGATTCACAGACTAGGCCTCCTTCGCTTCTGACTTCGGCTTTGCTGCAGCGGCGCGCTTGCGCGGGGCCGCGACGGCGATGATCTCGACAGTTCCGCCGGCGGCTTCAATCTTCTGGCGTGCGCCCAGGCTCACGCGCCCGGCCACAACCTTGAGTTTCTTGTTGAGCTCGCCGCGCCCAAGAATCTTGATGACGCCCTTCTTGGGATCGGCAAGGCCCTTCGCCTCGAGCGATTCGGGCGACACCTCGGCGCCGTCGTCGAAAACCTTGCCCAAGGTGTCCACGTTGACGATGGTCGAGGGAATGCGATTCTCGTGATAGAACCCGCGCTTCGGCAACCGGCGGCTGAGGGTGGTCTGGCCCCCTTCAAATCCCGGCCGCTTCGTACCACCGGAACGGGCGCGCTGTCCTTTGTGGCCTTTTCCCGAGGTCTTGCCAAGGCCGGATCCTGGGCCGCGTCCAACGCGCTTACGCGTCTTGCGTGCTCCTGGGCTCGATTTCAGTCTGCTTAAGTCCATGATATGTTCCTCGTCTAGGGTGGAGCGGTTTCGCCGCTACCCTACGCCTTCCCCCTTAGAGCACCGACGCTACCGGCAGATTCCGCAACGTGGCGATTTCTTCGGCGGTCTTGAGCTGCCGGAGTCCATCCATCGTCGCCCACACCACGTTCGTGGCGTTGTTCGAACCGAGCGACTTTGTGAGAATATTCTGAATTCCCGCCGCTTCAACCACGGCGCGAACCGGTCCACCTGCTACTACACCTGTACCCAGAGAAGCCGGCTTCAACAAAACGACTGCCGACCCGGAGCGGCCGTGCACTTCGTGCGGCACGGTCGTGCTGACCACCGGCACGGTGATCATGTTGCGCTTTGCCCGGTCAATCGCCTTGCGGATAGCATCAGGCACTTCCCGCGCTTTGCCCATCGCGGCGCCGACGTGGCCTTTGCCATCGCCAACCACCACTATCGCGCTGAAGCGGAAGTTACGACCGCCCTTGACGACTTTCGCCACGCGGTAGATCTTCACGACCGACTCGATAAGAGACGATTCCTGCTGTTCCGCTTTGGGTCGCCGTTCGGAGCGCCCTTCCCGTTTGCCCTGCGCCGTGCTCAAGCCTGATTCTCCTCAATGCCTTTAGTTGGCGGTGTTGCCGTCGTCGCCTAGAACTCTAATCCAGCTTCGCGAGCCGCGTCGGCCAACGCCTTGATGCGGCCATGGAACAGTCGACCGTTACGGTCAAAGCACACCTTCTTTATCGAGGCGCTCAACGCCTTTTCGGCGATCGCTTTGCCTACGGCCTTGGCGGCGTCCACGTTGCCGCCCGTGATCTTCAACGCCACCGACGATTCGCTGGTCAAGGTCTTGCCAGCCGTATCGTCGACGATCTGCGCGTAAATGTGCTTTAGCGAGCGGCGAACTGTAAGCCGCGGCATCTCGGACGTGCCGGACACTTTCTTGCGCACGCGGTTACGCCGGCGTTCAAGCTTGTACTGTTTACGGAAATGCCTTTCCATCTCTAAGGTGCTCCTGCCGTACCTGCGCTGCGACTACTTGCCGCCGGCCTTACCGACCTTGCGACGAATGCGTTCGTTCTCGTAGCGAATTCCCTTGCCTTTATACGGTTCGGGCTTGCGCCACTTGCGCACGTCTGCCGCCACTTGGCCGACTTGTTCTTTGTCAATACCTTCAATCTTTATGGTCTGGGTTCCGTCCACGGAGAACGTAATTCCCTTAGGCGGCTCCACGGTTATCGGGTGGCTGTATCCCAACGAAAGCGCAAGAGCATTGCCCTGCATGGCCGCACGGTAGCCTACGCCCGTGATCTGCAGCACGCGCGCGTACCCTGCCGTGACGCCCGTCACCATGTTCTGAATCAGCGCACGGGTAAGCCCGTGCAACGCCCGAATGCGAGGTTCGTTGGACGGACGCGTCACCGCGATCTGCGACCCGTCTATCGCTACGGACACTTCGCCGCTCAAATCGCGTTCGAGGCTGCCCTTCGGTCCCGTCACCTTAAGTCGCGTTCCACTCAGCTCGCACTTCACGCCAGCCGGAATGACGACCGGAAGTTTTCCAATTCTAGACACCGTTCCCGTTCCTTTCGTGGTTCTCGCGAGTTGCTTACCAAACCTCGCAGAGAACTTCTCCGCCGAGCTTGTTGTGCCGGGCTTCTTTCCCCGTCATCACGCCTTTCGACGTGCTCATGATGGAGATGCCCAATCCACTGCGCACCGGCCGAATATCGTCGCACTGCACATACACGCGCAGGCTGGGTTTGCTCACGCGCTTGATACCCTGAATCACCGGTTTGCGGTTCGGCTCGTATTTCAGCGTCACCTGGAGAACGCCCTGGTGCTCGCCTTCCACGAGCTTGTATTCTTCGATATAGCCTTCTTGCTTCAACACGGCGCATACGCGTTCTTTCAACGTCGACGCAGGGATATCTACCCGCGCCTGTTTCCCTTGAAGGGCGTTGCGCATCCGCGTCAGCATGTCCGCTATCGGGTCGCTCATCGACATGGATCTAATTTCCTTCTCGTGTTCCCGCCGGTTCCCGCGCTTACCAACTCGACTTCGTCACACCCGGCAACTGACCTTCGAGCGCCAGTTTCCGGAAACATATGCGGCAAATACCGAACTTGCGCATATACGAACGGGGGCGTCCGCACAGTTTGCAGCGGTGGTACGCCCGCACCTGAAATTTCGGCTTGCGCGAGCTCTTTACGATCAACGACTTCTTCGCCACGGTTCTCTCCTGAGGCCACCCAGGCCTCTGCTCGTTTCACGTTAGGTCCGGAACGGGAATCCAAAGTGCCGCAGCAATTCGCGGCTCTCTTCTTGCGTTGCGGCTCTCTTCAGCACAAAGGTCACGTTCATGCCGCGTACCCGCGTGACCGAGTCCATGTTCACTTCCGGGAAAATCGTCTGTTCCTTGAGTCCCAGCGTATAGTTCCCGAACTTGTCGAACGCGCGCGGCGACACTCCGCGAAAGTCGCGGATACGCGGGATCGCGATGTTCAACAACCGGTCCATGAATTCGTACATGCGTTGGCCGCGCAACGTCACCATGCAGCCGACCGTCGCGCCTTCGCGTACTTTGAAGCTGGCGATCGATTTGCGCGCCTTGCGAATGCACGGCTTCTGCCCGGAGATCTGGGTCAGCTCGGCAATCGCGCTCTCCAGCAAGCGCGCATCGCTTTGGGCATCGCCTACGCCCATGTTGATAACGATCTTCTCCAGTCGCGGCACCTGCATGGGGCTCGAATAGCTGAACTTCTTCAGCATCGCAGGATGGACTGTCTTCTGGTAAAACTCATGAAGTCTAGCGGCCACGGTTATTCCTCTCGCTTTGGAGCGTCCCGCTTCACTCGTGTTTCGTACGGGATCGCGCCAAAATAGCCTCTATTGTCAACTTAATCGTTCAGGGTCTCGCCGTTCACCTTGTAGACGCGAACCCGGGATCCGTCTTCCAAACGCTTCACAACTACTTTCGAGGGCTTGCCGGCGGTCTCGCACCAGGCCATCACGTTGGATGCGTGAATCGGCGCTTCGCGTTCGACAATGCCACCCTGCTGATTTCGCGACGACGGACGGGTGTGGCGCTTGATCATCTGTACGCCTTCCACAACTACCCGGTTCGTCTTCGTCAGGACGCGAAGCACGCGGCCCCGGCGGCCCTTATATTTGCCCGTGATAACCACCACGGTATCGCCTTTACGAATGTTCATGGTCGCGCCCCTCTATACGACTTCCGGCGCCAGCGAAATGATCCGCATGAAGCCTTTTTCGCGAAGTTCGCGCGGCACCGGTCCGAAAATGCGGGTCCCACGCGGTTCGTTGTTCGGGTTAATGATCACCGCCGCGTTCGAATCGAACCGAATCGTGGTTCCGTCCGGCCGCTGCGTATCCTGCTTCGTGCGAACGATGACGGCCTTCACCACATCGCCCTTTTTCACCCCCGAGTTCGGCAGCGCTTCGCGCACCGACGCCGTGATGATATCGCCAACGTGACCGTAGCGGCGTCTCGTTCCACCCATCACCTGGATGCAACGGAGCCGGCGCGCGCCGGTGTTGTCGGCCACTTCGAGATTGCTGTAAATCTGAATCATGACGCCAACCCTTCCACGCGCTTAGTCGGCCCGCTTCACGATTTCGACCAGCCGCCAGCGCTTGGTCTTGCTGAGCGGGCGGGTCTCACGGATGCGCACCAAATCCCCGACTTTGCACGAATTGTCTTTATCGTGCGCTTTAAACTTCTTGGTCTGCTTACTGCTCTTCTTGTAGAGGCGATGCTGCACCACACGCTCGACCGCGACCGTAATGGTCTTGTCCATGGCGGTGCTGGTCACCACGCCAACTCGCTCTTTTCCCGCGCCGTGTTCCTGCATGATCACTTCTTCGCCTCTTTCTTGGCGGCCAGCTCACGCTCCCGCATGATTGTCTTGATTCGAGCCACATCCCGGCGGGCCGTTCGAGCCCCACGGACATTGTCGACGGCGCCCGTTGCCATCTGGAAATGGAAGTTACGCAACGCTTCGCTGCGATCGCGAAGCTTCTGCTCCAGATCTTCTTTCTTCATTTCTCGTAGTTCGCTCGCCTTCACCGCTGAGTCTCCCGGGCTATACGCGCTTGACGAACTTCGTGGCGATGGGCAACTTCTGCCCTGCCAACCGGACCGCCTCGCGCGCCAATTCTTCCGTCACGCCTTCCAACTCGAACATCACGCGGCCCGGCTTGATGACCGCTACCCATTCTTCCGGAGCCCCTTTACCTTTACCCATGCGGGTTTCGGCCGGCTTCTTGGTGATGGGCTTGTCCGGGAATACCCGAATCCAAATCTTTCCGCCGCGTTTCACATGGCGGGTCAGCGCGATACGGGCCGCTTCAATCTGGCGCGCCGTAATCCAGCCGTCCGCCATCGACTTCAAACCGTATTCGCCGAAGTCTACCGCCGTGCCGCCCTTGCTATTGCCGGTGCGGCGGCCGCGATGCTGCTTACGGTGCTTTACTCGTTTCGGCATCAACATGGATGCTGCTCTCCTCCGTTACGAATTCGAGGTTCGCGACGGACGTTCGCGGTCCCGTCGTGCCTGAATGCCACGAGCTTCGGCCGGGCTCGCCACACGCCCGCCACGCTCGATGTCGTTGTGATAAATCCAGCATTTCACCCCAATCGTCCCGTACGTGGTGAATGCCGTGGCAAATCCATAGTCCACATCGGCGCGAAGCGTATGCAGGGGCACGCTGCCTTCGCGCGCTTGTTCCTGTCGCGCAATTTCAGCGCCGTTCAAACGGCCCGCAACGCGAAGACGAATCCCGCGCGCGCCCAGGCGCATCGTGTTCTGCACCGATTTCTTCATCGCGCGGCGGAACGAAACGCGGCGTTCCAGTTGCGACGCAATGCCTTCGGCGACGAGCTGGGCGTTCAATTCGGGGCTCATCACCTCGTGGATGTTGATGAGGAGTTCCCGGCCGGTCAGCTTCTCAAGCTCGAAGCGCAGTTTGTCCACCTCGGCTCCGCGCTGCCCGATCACCAACCCGGGGCGCGCCGTGTAAATGTGAACTTTCGCCTTTCGGCCCGCCCGCTCGATGTCGACTCGGGCGACGCCGGTGTGGTAAAGGCGCTTCTTGATGTAGTCCCGCAGTTTCAGGTCCTCGTGAAGCAACTCGGCATAGTTGCGCCCGGCGTACCAAATCGAACTCCACGTCCGAATCACGCCTAGCCGGAACCCCAGCGGATGTACCTTCTGACCCACCGATACTCTCCTTTTATACTCGCAGTTTCGCCGTTCAGGCCTCGTGCCTTACTTGTGCGCGATTATCATCTCAATGTGGCTCGAACGACGACGAATCTTGACGCCGCGGCTGCGCGGGGCCGACCGGTACCTGCGCATCGTGGGACCGCCGTTCACCAAAAGCTTCGTGATTATCATCTCGTCCGTATCGATCCGCTCGCGCCGTTCCGCGGCTTTGCTTTCCGCGTTGGCAACGGCCGCCGCCAATACCGTCGAGAGAAGCGGTGCGCCGCCCTTCACCGTGAACAGTAGAATGTTGCGCGCTTCCACAACTTTCTTGCCGCGAATCTGATCGGCAACGAGCCGCAGTTTACGAGGCGAAATGCGCAGATGACTTGCGCGTGCACTTGCCACCGCCATTACGCAGCACCCCCCTTGGCCTTCTCGGCTTTCTTCGCACCCGAGTGAGCACGGAACGTCCGCGTCGGCGAGAATTCGCCCAACTTATGGCCGACCATGTTCTCGGTGATGAACACCGGCAAGAACTTGTTGCCGTTGTGAACCGCTATCGTCAGCCCTACCATCTCCGGAATCACCGTCGACCGGCGAGACCACGTCTTGATGACGCGCTTATCCCCTGTGGACGAGTGCTTCTCCACCTTCTTCATGAGGTGCTCGTCGATGAATGGGCCTTTTTTCACTGACCGTGGCACGGTTGCGTTCTCCTGTCTCTATCGCTCGTTACTTCCGCCTGCGGATAATGAATATGTTGGAGCGCTTCTTCTTCGACCGGGTCTTGTGGCCTTTTGTCGAAACACCCCACGGAGTCACCGGGTGACGTCCACCCGACGTCCTGCCTTCACCACCGCCATGCGGGTGGTCGATCGGGTTCATTGCAACGCCGCGCACCTTCGGCCGCTTGCCGAGCCAACGCGTCCGGCCTGCCTTACCGATGCTGACGTTCAAATGCTCTTCATTGCCCACCTGTCCGATGGTGGCGCGGCACGTCAGCAGAACGCGCCGCATTTCGCCCGACGGCAAGCGAAGGGCCGCATACGTGCCTTCCTTCGCAAGCAACTGGCAGCCGTTACCCGCCGCGCGGGCCAACTGGCCGCCCTTGCCGGGCGTCAATTCCACGTTGTGTACGACCGTACCGAGCGGAATGTTGCTCAGGGGGAGCGTATTGCCCACCTGGAATTCCGCTCCGGCGCCGCTCATCAACGTCATCCCCACCGTCAAACCGGTCGGGGCAACGATGTAGCGGCGTTCGCCGTCTGCGTAGCAGATGAGCGCAATGCGCGCCGTGCGGTTCGGATCGTACTCGATCGCTTCAACTTTGCCCGGAATTCCGTCCTTCTCGCGACGGAAGTCCAAAATACGGTAGCGCCGTTTGTGGCCGCCGCCCCTGCGCCGCATCGTTACGCGGCCCAGGTTGTTGCGTCCCGAAATACGCCGCTTCGCGGACGTCAGATTCTTTTCCGGCGTGTCTTTCGTGATCTCGGCAAAGTCCGACACGCTCATACCGCGCATCGACGGCGTCACCGGCTTAAATTTCTTGATTCCCATCTGTTGCCGACTCCCGGTCCGTTAACCCATCAAATCGATGGCGTCGCCTTGCCGCAAGGTGACAATAGCCTTCTTCCAATTCGGCTTCCGGCCCACATAACGGCCGCGACGGCGCAGTTTGCCGTCGTAATTCATCGTGTTCACATCGACGACCTTCACCTTGAACATCGTCTCGATGGCATCGCGAATCTGATTCTTGTTCGCGCGAGGGTCTACGCTGAACACGTACTTGTTCTTCGTCGTCGTCTGAATCGTCGATTCTTCCGTCAGAATCGGCTTCTTCACAATGTAGAACGGATCCGTCTTCATGATTTCAGGCGCTCCTCGAGCTTGGCGACGGCATCCCGAAGGACTACGATACGCCCGGCATCCAACACATCCATCGCATTGAGGTCTCCCGCCGTGGCCACCTGCACGCGAGGCAGGTTGCGCGCGGAGAGAACCGCATTGCGATTCGCCTCGGCCGTCACGACCAGCGTCCGTTTGCCGTCCGGCGACAACTTGCCAACCATCTCCGCGACCAGCTTCGTCTTCGGCGTCTCAACCTGAAGGTTGTCGAGCACGCAAAGGTTTTCGCTCCGGACGCGGTCGCTCAAGGCGCAGCAGAGTGCTTTCCGCTTGAACGCTACCGGAACGTTTTGCCGGTAACTGCGCTTGTGAGGACCCCACACCACGCCGCCGTGCCGCATCTGCGGTTCGCGCGTGCTGCCGTGACGGGCGCTGCCGGTGCCTTTCTGGCGATACGGCTTCTTGCCACCGCCGCTGACGTCGCTGCGGCCCTTGGTCTCGGCGTTGCCTTGACGCTTGGCGGCCTGCAATGCCAGGACGACTTCATGCACCATCGTGGGGTTCATCTCGACGCCGAACACGGCATCGCTGAGCTCGACCGAACCGGCCTCACTCCCATCCATCCGATATACTTTTGCCGCAGGCATCGCTAGTTGGATCCTTTCACGGACTTCTTCACCACAACCAATCCGCCCGTCGGGCCGGGGACGCATCCCCGAACGACCAGGAGGTTCTTCTCTGGGTCAACCTTGACAATCTCAAGGTTCTGAATCGTTACGCGCTCGTTGCCCATGTGACCGGGAGCGCGAAGGCCTTTGATTACCTTCGACGGGTCGGCGCTGGAGCCAATCGAACCCGGCCGGCGATGGAACATCGAACCGTGCGTGCCCGGACCGCCGCCGAAGTTGTGGCGCTTGTGCACACCGGCAAACCCGCGCCCTTTCGACGTACCAGCCACGTCCACGTGGTCGCCAACCTTGAACAGGTCGGCCTTAATCTGATCGCCCGCCTTCAAGGGGTCTTCCGGTGCGACGCGGAACTCCCGCAACGTTTGCTGCGGTTCCACGTTCGCCTTCTTGAAGTGCCCCAAGTCCGGCTTGGCGCAGCGCGATTCTTTCTTCTTCCCAAACCCGACCTGAACGGCATCGTAGCCGTCGGTCTTCTGGGTCTTGCGCTGGACCACGGTGCACGGACCGGTCTCAAGTACCGTCACGTCCACCCAGCGCCCGTCTTCCGTGAAGACTCGGGTCATGCCCAGCTTCGTGCCTAGAATTCCCGTTTGCATTGCTCGGTTATCCCCGTTGCAGTAGCGGCTCTACGCGCCCTCTACTGCTTAATCTCCACGTCCACCCCAGCCGGCAAGTCGAGGCGCATGAGCGCGTCGACCGTCTGCGCGGTCGGGTTCACAATATCGAGCAACCTCTTGTGCGTACGCACTTCAAACTGCTCGCGCGATTTCTTATCGATGTGCGGCGACCGATTCACGGTGTATTTCGACATCGCGGTCGGCAGAGGAATTGGCCCATTGATACTGGCCCCGGTTCGTTGCGCGGCCGCTACGATCTCTTGCGTTGAAGCATCGAGCAAACGGTGATCGTAAGCTCTCAGCTTGATTCGAATCTTCTGGCTGTCCGCCATCGTTCTTTCTCCACCTTCCAGCGCGCTGTCCCGCTACGGGCGCCGCCTCGCACTTCCTACTTGGGTATCGTTGCTTGTCTTATTCGATGATTTTCGTGACGACGCCCGCGCCGACCGTACGGCCGCCTTCGCGTACCGCGAAGCGCAGGTTCTCGTTCATGGCGATCGGCGTAATCAGTTCCGCCGTGATGCGAATGTTGTCGCCCG
>JAIBAQ010000208.1 GCA_019695095.1 Candidatus Hydrogenedentota bacterium | reverse complement strand
CTGGACGGAATCTGGTCGCGCAGCATTGTATTACCCGCGAACTTGCCCGCGGGCGACGCGGCGATTTCGGTGTCGGCATTCGACGTCAACGGCGACGAAGTTCAACTCACTGCGCCCGATGGCGCGAAGTCGCCCATGACGAGTTCGGCGACGGTGTCGATTCAAGGGGCTGCGCCCGCGCCCGCACCGGAGGCCGCTCCGGCTCCGGCGGCTGCCCCTGCTCCGACGGCCACCGCTTCGCCGGTGAGCGCCCCCGAAAAGAAGAACGGCTGATATCGGGAAAGACGTTTCCCAGTGTTGATCTGATTTCTCTGCAATTTGCGCGCAGTGCCGAGTCGCTGTGCAACTGGTGACACACATCTGGATGCGCATCCAATACACTAAACGGTGAGATCTGCACGTTCTTATAGGAGTCAGGGAATAGCCATCACGGATAGACCGGGTGCATGCCTTTACCGTTTTGTCAGCGCGTTCTTCATGGCCCTGGCGCTGCTCCCCCTTGCGCGCGCGGCCGACGGCAACGAACTGCCCGGAATCGGCGCTATCCAGAACAGTACCTCGGGGGCAGGGGTTGCCAGTCCTCAAGACGCTACTTGGGTGATGTTGAATCCCGCCGGGATCGTGGAGTTGGGCAAACGCCTCGACCTGTCGCTGGAGGTGCTCCTATACACACGCGGCGCGGAGCCCAAAGGTTCAGCCATCGCGTCCAACCCCTTCGCGGGCCATCTCGAAGACGACACGCCGATCGTGATTCCTTCGTTTGGTTTCGCCGTGCCCCTGAAGAACGGGACGTTCGCATCGGGCATCTTCGGCGTGCAGGGCAACAGCACCGACTACGACCGTCCGCGCGCTACGCTCGGCTACCTGGGCAACGGCGACCGGCGCGCGGAATTGCAGGTCGCAAAGATACCGCTGGCCTACGCGCACCAATTCGACAATGGCTGGTCCGTTGGCGCGTCCGTGCTGGGCATCGTCAGCACCTTCCGCACCGACTCGTTGACCCTCCGCCTTCGGCCAACCGAGGGCGACTGGCACTACGACTACGGTCTCGGTATCGGGTTTCAGGTGGGTGTGTACAAGCAATGGGAACGCTGGGCCTTTGGCGCGTCATACACGTCTCGCCAAGCGATGCAGCAGTATCGAAAATACGATGACGTGATCAAGTGGAACATGGACTCGCCTCAGAAGTTTCAGGTTGGTGTGGCGTTTCAAGCGACGCCCAAGCTCGAATTGCTGGCCGACTACAAGTTCGTCCGCTGGTCGGAGATCAATCAGCTCGCCAAACCTACCATTCAAGGCGGCCTCGGCTGGGACGATCAGAACATCTACAAGATAGGCGTGAATTACCGCGTCAACGATGCATGGACGCTGCGCGCGGGGTATTCGCACGGGAAGTCCGCCATATCCGACGAGTTCATCTTTGCGAACGCGCTCACGCCGGCGGTGGGCGAAGATACCGCCGCGATCGGGTTCAGCCGATCGCTCGGCGAGCATTCAGAGATTCATTTTGCGTATCAGCACACGTTCGAGGTAACCCGCGAAGAAAGCGGGAAAGGCGATCTGTTTTCCAAGCTGGGTCGAGGAACGAAGGTGAACTACGAAGAGGATGGGCTCATCGTTCAGTATTCGTACAAGTGGTGATTGGGGATCTGGCGGAAATCAGGGACAGACACGTCTTCGCTTCGCTGCGCTTGTGTCAGTCCCTGATTTCCGCCGCTATTGACTCATCCTTGGGGCAGCCAATATGTTGCTTTAATTGCGATTCACTGCACTAGTGCATCGACATCGCGTAGAAGTACACCGCGAAGAAGTGGCATGCGCTGCCGCCCAGCACGAAGACGTGCCAGATTGCGTGGTTATACGGCACCTTGTCCATCGCGTAGAACGTCACTCCGAGCGTGTACGTGATGCCTCCGATCAGAAGCAGCACCAGTCCACCGGTGGGTATCAGTTCCAGCGTGGGCTTCACCGCGCCGACGCCGAGCCATCCCATCGCGACGTAGATCGCCGGAGTCAGCATAGGCCAGCGGTTGATGTGAAACGTCTTGACGCCAATACCGATGAGCGCGAGCCCCCAGATAACGCAGAGGATGGTCCATCCCCAGGGGCCGCGCATGTTCAGCAGCGCAAACGGCGTGTAGGTGCCGGCGATCATGAGATAGATTGCGCAGTGGTCGAAGATGCGCAGCACGTGCTTCACGCGGGGCGACTGAAATGTATGGTAGAACGTTGAAGCGAGATACAACGTCAGCATGCAGGATCCGTAGATGGTGAAACTGACAATCTGCCAGGGGTCGCCCTTCATGGCCGAGGTTATGACCAACGCGGCCAACCCAACGACACTCAACACCACGCCAATGGCGTGCGTGATTACGTTGGCGATTTCTTCTCGGGTTTCGTACATTTTCACGTTAGCTTCCTTGCCAATTATACCGTGCCGCCGTCCTTGCCGGCTGGCTGCGTGGGTCCATTTTAGTCAATGGACAGGCGTTGCGCCAGTCTCTAATGGGTCTTGCCCGGAATCGTTTTCGGTTTCGACCGAATAGACGGTGATCCCCTCGCTATCATGAGACGCATGCACACCGGGGATGGTTTCAAAGTACTCGGGGCCCGCGCTGCCATCGCCGACCTGCGTATAGATCACCCGTATACGATGCTCGGCAATGAACGAGGAGGCATCGTGAACACTCATCTCCCCGCGAAGGAAGGCATTCAGCGGCGTAAGCAACTCGTTCGCATCGGGAGTCAACACTGGATGCCCGACGACGGTTCGCGCATCGACGAACTGTCCGAATAGGTTACTCATCGGTAGCGGGGCCGCGATCACATCGTCAGATTTCGTGTCTTGGTTCAACGTGGCGAAAGTGAGGTACTCGGCCTTGGACATGAAGTTCGAATAGGGCGAAGTGTTGATAGAGGCGACTTTTGTGTATAGCAGCGCACTTGGGATTACGCTGGCAATCAAACATGCTCCGACGACCCATTGCAGCGGCCGGATGGTCTTTGACCCAACCTCGCTCGGAAATTCCAGTAGGCTTACTGCAACGACGATCGCCGGCACAACCGATGGCGCGCCAACCGGCAGCGGCGCGGCACGTAGCGGGAATAGCAGCGCAAAACCCATTGGCGCCAGTGCGGCGATCAGCAGCAAACGCGACGCCGGAGTCGATGCGGGGAACTTGCGAAGCAGAGCGACGCGCAGGATCAGAAGAACACCCGCCACGCCGTATCCCAGAATGAGCCAATGCGGCACGGGCGTCGGCGGATACCACGAGGCCATCCATTCGGTGAAAGTGGGTGCGGCCCTGTGCAGGTGTAGATAGTAGAGAACAACCGGAATGCACGCGAGGAGCGGCAGTTGACGCAGCGCATTGAGACGCCAATCGAAACGCCCTGTATAGATTCCTTCCGTTACCGTGAACGCGGCGACGATAAGGAACATCGGAAACAGGTCGTGTGGTCCGCAGAGTCCGCGTACGGCAGCCAGGCACGCAGCCGCGACGTACCACACCGCGCGGCCCCTTTGTTCGCCAATTACCATGCATGCGATCACGGCAAGCCAGAGTCCCTGCGGCACGGCCAACAGCGGATTAAGGTACATCTGCCCGAAGGGATGAAGGGATATCGCGTAGGCGCCCAATCCGCC
Organism: Candidatus Hydrogenedentota bacterium; assembly: GCA_019695095.1. Taxonomy (NCBI): domain Bacteria; kingdom Pseudomonadati; phylum Candidatus Hydrogenedentota; species Candidatus Hydrogenedentota bacterium. The sequence goes on along the minus strand of JAIBAQ010000208.1, from coordinate 6,135 downwards.
GCCAAACAGGCACATTGTCCGCGAGATCAACCGATGTCGCACATTAGGCAACACGGCGCGGTCGAGCAAGGCACAGCCTAACGCAAGGGCAAGTACTCCGAGAAAACGCCACACGCGGAACAACAAGTGCGTACGCCAGCCGAGAAACGGCAGGAGCTTGCCCATCACCCAGAATTGTAGATTGATATAGACTGGGGCGGTCTCCTGATCGGTCATGATATTGGCGAAGAGGAGGCGCCCTTTCGCGGCCTGGCGTATGAACGAAAAAGCTGCATTCGTGTTTTCGTGGTTCGCCAGTTGACCAATGAACATCATTCCTTCATGGGCGCGATTGGCAACTCTCCAATAGGAAACGTCCGTAATTGCGTACGCGAACACGGCTACTACAATGAGAATTAAGAACGCGCCCAAGGACATGACGCTCGGCGCACCATTTCCCCCGCTTTTAGAGTCATCTTCAGATGATGTTGAATCCATAGGCCCGAAGTATAGGATGCACAGTGGAGCCCTTCAAGGAACTGTGGGGGCGAGCAAAGAAGAAAACACTACGCAATCCCCTGCCTTTTCGCCGATAATCCCCTCATAGAAAAGGAGGCCCATGCAAACCGAACAATCCGCGAAACATCCCGTTGTCGAAATCACGGGCTTGGCCCACGGTGGCCATGGCGTGGGACGCGTAGAGGGACAAGTCTACTTCGTGCCCTGCGTGTTGCCGGGCGACGTCGTGCGCGTGCGCAACGTGCGCAAGACAAAAGGCGTCATGTGGGCCGATGCGGGCGCGTTGGTGAAGGCGTCCGAATTCCGCACGGAACCGCCGTGTCCCGCGTTCGGCGAGTGCGGCGGATGTTCCTGGCTGCACTTCGCATACCCGGCGCAAGCGGACTGGAAACGGCGCATCGTCTCCGACTGCCTGCAACGCATCGGCGGTATCGCCGTGGATGTCGCGTGGGTAGAAGACGAAACGTTGCGCCTCGGCTATCGCACGCGCGCCGAGTTTCACGGTGATGGTGAGCGCGTAGGTTTCTACGGTTCCTGGTCGCACGACGTCGTGGATCTTGCCGCGTGCCCGCTCTGTCATCCGAAGCTCAACGCGGCATTGGACCGCCTGCGCGCCGCGAAACCGCGGTGCAGTGTCGAAATCACGGTGAATCCGGACGGCGATGACGTGCTCGTATGGACCAAGTCCGCGAACGCCGCCGTTAACAAGGCATTCCCAACGCTGCAAACCGAGCGCGACGACGCGCCACGGCATTCGTTCGTGTTCGACGGCATACCGGTAGTTAACGGGACTTTCAGCCAGTCCAGCTTGTTGCTCAACCGGTTATTGACGCGTGCCGTTCGCGATGCGCTGAAAGGCGCGCATCGCGTGCTCGATCTGTACTGCGGGAACGGCAACTTCTCGGCGATGTTGCCCGGCGCGACGCAGGTTCTTGGATTGGACCACAACCGTTCGGTTGTGGCGGCGGCCAACACCGTGCGCCCCGATGCCTACCGCGTGGCATCGGAAGGCGGTTTTGGGCACGCTCTGCGCGCGTCCGCATGGGACGTCATCCTTCTGGACCCGCCGCGCACGGGCGCGAAGGCCATCGCGCAAGACTTGGGCAAAGCCGATGCGGGCCGTATCGTGTACGTCTCGTGCGACCCGGCGACACTCGCGCGCGACGCAAAAGCGATCGTTCAAGCAGGCTGGCGCGTTGATTCCGTGACCGCAATCGATATGTTCCCGAACACCGCGCACATCGAATCGGTGTGCGTATTCGAGCGCAAGTAGAGGGCTCAGGACAGAGTGTGTTACTCGCAAGCTGCGGTGTTCACCACGCCGCGGTCGGCGATCACTATCTACACGGGAACCCCAGCTTGATTCCTTACCGCCGCAGATAGGCTTGGAGTTCGCGCAATCCGATGATTGTTTTCCCGTCGTCGAACTCGAGGTTGGCCAAACCGCGTTCGACTTCATCGAACGTGAGCTCAACCAACTCCACGCGTTCATCGTGTTCGAGGCGCTGTTGCGTCTTGGTCAGATCGAAGGCCAGATAGATCTCGTCGCGCTCATTCGTGAAACCCGGCGAGCAATAGCAGGACGCAACATGCACCATGCGGCCGGCGGTGTGTCCGGTTTCTTCTTCGAGTTCGACGCGCGCGCGGCGTTCCGGGTCCTCGCCAGGCTCGATGCGCCCCGCCGGAATCTCCAGGATGTGCTTGTCGATGGCAATCCGAAACTGCCGGACGAGGATCACGCGGTTATCCACCACGGGTACGATGCCCACGCCGCCGCCGTGCACGCAGACTTCGCGGTGCGCGACGAGTCCGTCTTCGAGCCGCACTTCACCGACATGCACGTCGAAAATCTTGCCTTCGTATACGCTCTTCTTATGTACCCAGGTTTCGTTCACGTCTTCCCTTCTTTGTTGAGCAGAAACTGCCCGATCAACGTCGCGGCGACTTCGTCACACGCGCGCGCCGTGTTTCCGTTATCGTCATAGTGATTAGTGGCCACGAGTACGGCGAAGTCCTTCAGCGGGGCCACCCAGACAACCGCGAAATTCTGCGTATTGCTGCCCGCGTGGGTCAACACATTTCCGCCGCCCCAGTCGCGCGGCGTCACCAGCCACCCCAGCGCGTAGTCGCCGCCTGGAGGAGGCATATGCAGCTTCGCCAACGTTTCAGGCTTCACGAGGTGGAAGTGTTCTTGCGTTGTATCCAAATGGGCCCGCACAAACGAGGCCCAGTCTTCCAGGCTGCAATGCACCGTTCCCGCGGGACCCATGGCCGGCGGATTGTCGCTTCTCGGTCCAGGCTCGATCGCTTTCCGAGAGGTGTACTGACCGAGTAAATGAGTGGTGCGATGCTGCCACGGCTGGTCGATTGTTCCGGGCGCGCCCATGGAGCCGAAACCAGCCGTTTTCATGTTCAGCGGAGCAAAGATTCGCGTCTGCATGAGTGTTTCCCACGACTCTCCTGTGACGCGTTCGGCCACGGCCCCCGCGATTAGGTATCCGCCGTTCGAATATTCGAAGTCCTTGCCGGGAGTATGCTCGGGCTTCTCTTGAAGCATCTTTGTCGCGGCCCACAGCCGTTGTTCCTTGAGCGACCCCGGTAGCGCGTGCATCTCGTCAAACGAGACACCCTTCGGCCACGAGCGGCCCGAAAGCCCTGCCCGATGCATGAGCAGTTGCTCTACCGTCACGGTTTGAAACTCGGGCTGCATGCTCGACGCAAGTTCCGGAAACACTTCCGAGAGCGTCGTAGTCCAGCTCAGTTTGCCGTCGTCCACGAGCATCCCAATCAGCGTGGCGGTCATGGCCTTCGTATCCGAACCGAGGTGAAACGCGTCACTGTGCTTGGCAGCAACGCCGGACCCCTCTTTGCGTTCCCCCACGACCCCCAGCGCAATAACGCGCTCGACGCTCACGACGGCTGCGGCCAAGGCCGGAAGTTTGTGCTTCTCACGCAACGGCTCCAGCACACTCTTCAGATCCGTCGATTGCGGCACTTCGCCCGCGGCGGGGGGTTGCTCGGGCGCAGCCGATACGCAGGCAGCCCACGCGCACGCCGCGACGGCCACCGGAAACCAGCGCCTCCGATCTGTTTCCACTGTATGTCTCCTCGCTTTCATTTCCGCGCTCTCGCCCAGATGTTCAGGCCGAACTCAAACAGACCGGTTTGAATGGCGTCGGCGGCGAATCCTCCCTCTCGCAACCTTGCCCGTACGGATTCACGCGAGTACGAGTCCTTGTGTTCGCCAACTTCTTCGCTGCTGACAAGCCCAAGGAACGACAGCACACTCAAGATCGATTCGGTTCCCGCGTTGGGTGTCGTGAGGATGTAGACGCCGCCGGGTTTGAGGATGCGGTGGATTTCCGCCGTCAGCAGGGTCAACGCGCGCGGTTCGATGTGCTCGAACACGGCCAGCATCGTAACCACGTCGAAATGCTTGTCCTCATACGGAAGCGTCGCACTCGCCTCGACATCGTGATGGGTCAACGAGATTCCTTCTTCCTTCAAACGCGCAATCGTTTCGGGTCCCGCTACGCGATCCAGGCCATGTTTTTCGGCGAAGCGCGTTGAAGCGAGGAACAACGGAAACGTGCCGCAACCGATATCCAAGATGCGCCCGGACCGCGATTCTTCGGGTATGAGCCGCTCGGCCATGGCGCGCCGTTGCCGGGCCAAGAAACCTTCCAGCAACCCGTGGCCCCGCGTGACTTTCTCTGTAGACGCCAATGCCGCTCTCCCTTTATCCGTTTCTATCACGGATTTCTCACGAACACACTTGAACATCTCCCGTAACCCGCGTATCTGCGAGACTTGCGGTGAACAAAGCGGTTCTCCGAGAACAGAGTGTGTTCGCGAGAAATCCTCATGGCATAACCTCAACGTTTTGCACGTGAGCAATTTGCGTCGGCGCTCAATCGCGCCGGTGCAAATTGCGGACTATGGAGCCGGCTGGCCCAAGTCGTACAAATACGCGCTGGATTGAGTCGACTCAAAGGCATCGAGACGCTTCCCTACGGTGTCGAGGTACGTGGTGAAGAACTGCCGTTCCTGTCCCGACAGGTGCGCATGCGACGTTTCGAAGACAAACCAAACACGCGACTTTCCGCGCAGCGACGCGATGTCTTGCACGTAGTAGGACCAGTCCGCGCGCCGCGATTCGCCCAACACCTTCGTCCCTTGCAGGTTGCCTGCCTTCTTCTCGTAGTACTGCAACGGGAAGATTGCCCAGTGGTACACGTACACCGTATCGCCCGTCTCAATACGATTCTTGAGGTACTCGTAGGTGGGCCGTATGCCTTCCGACGCCTCGGGCCGCAACACCGAACGCGCCGCCGTAATCGAAGGCTGCATCAACGCGACTGCCACGATGCAGGCCGGTATCAGCGGCGAACGCGTCTGCGCGCGAATGCGTTCGAATCCCTCGGCGATGAACGGCAAGGTCAGCGGCACGGTGAACAACAGGAACCGCGTCGTGAACGGATACCGTTGCAGTCCACTTGCCAGAAGGGCAAACGCCAATGGCGTAAGCAGCAACGCGCCCAAAACGGGCGCGCGGCGAAAGAACGGCCCGACACCCAACACAAAAAGGATTGCGCCGACCCCTGCCGCGGTCATGCCTAGCGGATCGTTGAAGTAATCGAAGAAGGCGCGCACGAACCAATTCACGTCAACAAACGAACGCGGAGGAAATGGCATGAACGTGTCCGTCCACCAGGAGCGCACCACGATGTTTGCGCCGATGGTGTGCAGCGAGAAAAGGTAATACGCGGCAAAACTCGCGGCCCACACGGCGCCAACCGTGCTCCAACCCGCGAACGCGCGGTAGCGGCGGCGGTGAATGGAGTCAATCGTCAGCGTCGTGGCCGCGCCAGCCAGTACGAAGATCGCCGGGTAGGCGCACCAGACGGCGGCCGCTCCCGTTAATGCGGCTACGATACCACGCCCGATTCCGCCGCGCCCCTGCGCCATCGGCGACAGCACAAGCAAGAGCACCAGCGTGACCAGGACGTCCGTTGCGTATTGCTTGACCTCCCCCGAATAGCGAATGCACGGCCCCGACACCGCGAACAGCGCCAGGGCAAACATCGCGCCTCCCCAGGCAGTCCACCGGCGAAGCAATACGCAGAGAAGGACTACCGACAGCAGGCCCGCAAGCAAAGGAACGGCGCGCAATGCGAACTCGCTGGACCCCAGGTAGTCCACAACGGCGCGCTCGAGCATCAGGAATGCGAACGGCGCGCCCTGTCCATAATCGAGCCGTTCCAGCAGCCCCGAATAGGAGCGGTTCAGGATGTTCAGCGCCAGATACGCCTCGTCGAGCCAAATCGCCTTATTGTGGAGATACTGCGCGAGGCGGAGTCCGCACGCGACCAATAACACCACGCCGGGAACGGCCCATGCGGCCGTGCGCGCAAGGCCGGATCCCGGTTTTGATGGAGTGGAAGAGGTTGCTTCTAATGCCATACGCGAGAGGATACTACAGGGCGATACGCCGGGGCAGCTTTCGGGTCGGCTGGATTCAAATTGTAAGTGCAACAGAGTTTGAAGAGAAGACTTCGTAAGGGGTTCGGTATTTGAGTTTTTTCCTAGGTCGATTGTTGAGTTCCTGGACTAGGGGTTGAAGTTGTTCCTGTGAGA
>JAIBAQ010000207.1 GCA_019695095.1 Candidatus Hydrogenedentota bacterium | reverse complement strand
CGGTGATGAATCGTATGATTGAGCACGAAGCAGCGCAGCACACTGCCGCGAGGCATCGCGAACATGATGCTGCCATCCGGATTCTTCATCGACCACATCACGCCAAGGTGTGCGTCGGTTGCGCCCTTCATCGCCCCTTTCGCTTCGGCGACATTTGCGTCGAAGGCCTTCAGAAGCTCTTCGCGGTTCGCGGCGACAAATGGCTTGTAGGTCGCCATGTCCATTACCCATTCATCCGACTGCATGGTTCCCATGACCCAGCCGTGCGATTCCGCGATGTGCGAGGCGAGCGCCCCCATCGTCATCGACTTCGGGTGGGGTTTGTAGTCCCACAGTGCATCCGGAACGCACTCCAACGTCTTGCGCGTCACTGCCATTTCCTGCTCATACTCCGGCAACATCGTGTCCATGATCGTCATAGCTTATCTCCTTGCGTGTGAAATGAGGCATGCCGGACGAATAGGATAGCCCTCCCAAGAGCCTCCAATTCCTAGAATGGTCCCGTACAGTGCCGCGAACCCTCACAAAATACTGAATATTTATTTAGCATATATCCCGCCCGTCTGTCAACCCCGTTGTTGTCGCATCTTGTCCGCTCGCCAGATACACCGCTAGAACCCGTAAACCGCCGTCCTCCTCCAGGCGTCTAAATGGGGTGCAGAAACCTTGTCTACGGGTTAAGGGATAGTGGTACCAAGAGAAGCCACTCTAGCTGGAACCACGGCGAAGAAAGGGTACGAATGGCTGAGGGACAAGAAAATCTGCAGAGCGACTCAGGGAACACGTTACCGGCGGAAGCGCCCGCGGAAGTGGTTGTGCCTGTCGTAGTTGACGAGACGCCCCAGGCGACGGCTGAAGCTTCGCAGGGTACGACTGTCGTGGTGCTGAAGCGCTCGTATGGGTCGCCCTCGTGCGCTGCGGTGCTGATTGTCGCTATTCTGGCCGCCGCGGCTCTCGCATATGTGATCTTTTACCGCGCCCCCAAAGAACTCGCTACCGGCGCGAAGGATTTGGCGTCGAGCGCATTGACCGCCGCCGAGAACAGCGCAGGAAAGCTCGCGGACGGTCTGCGCGGCGCGTTCAAAACCGAGGTCAACTACCGGACCGCGTTTGTGGGGTCCATCGAAAGCGCGCGTGAATCGGGAAAGCTGGTGGTCTACACGCAGTCCGTAACCGCGGTCGTCGAGAAGACGAGCGAGAAGAAGTACGCCATCAAGTTCATTGGGGACATCAAGCTGGGCGACACGGTCACGTCGTTGCGTGCGCAAGGCAACAAGGTTCAGTACTACATCCCTCTTGATACCCTGGACGAAAGCGATTTCTCCTACGACGCTGACGCGAAATGCCTGACGGTCTTCCTGCCCCGGCCTGTTCTCGATACCGAGATGGTAGAGGTTCAGTCCAACCCCGAACTCATCGAGATTCGAACAGACGTGGGTTGGGGGCGCTTGGGCAGCTATTCGGGCGCCTTTCTCGAAGAACAGGCCAAAAAGGAATTGCGTGACGCCGTGTTGAAGGAAGGTTCTAAGCCTATGCTTCGTGAAAAAGCGGACACCGAAGGCGAATCGCTGGTCAGAACAAAACTCTTCGCTCCCCTTGTTCAAACGCTCGCCGATGGAGTAACCATGAAGGTCGTATACCGGGAAGGTGAAACGCCATGAGTTCCGAACCCGCGAAAGTCGTTGTCGTTGAAGAAGGCTCCGGATGCCTGGGCAAAGGTGTTGCCGTTGCCTGCGCCTTGGCGTCTGTTCTGTTCCTGCTCAACTTCACGTTTGGCGTCGTGGAAGTGCCTGATAATATGCCGATCGTGGGAAACATCGATGAAGCCTTGGCCACGTCGGTATTGATCGCATCGCTGCGCTACCTGGGGATCGACATCCTGCCGTTCAAGTCCAAGCGGTTGGCAAAATAGCTCGGGCTACGTAACCACCGAGGACCAGCCTTACTTTCAACATAAAGCAAACCCGGGGACTCGTCTCTCGACGAGTCCCCGGGTTGTTTCGTGAATCGTTGGTGGCCGTGGGTACGGCTTAGTACATGTCGCCGCCCATGCCGCCGTGACCGCCACCCGCTGCCGGAGCCTTTTCTTCAGGCATGTCGGCAATGAGCACTTCGGTGGTCAGAAGCAGACCCGCAACGCTCGAAGCGTTCTGCAGGGCCGCGCGCGTCACCTTGGTCGGGTCGATGATACCGGCCTTGAGCAGATCTTCGTACTCGCCGGTCTCGGCGTTGTAACCGTTGCTGCCCTTCTGAGCCTTCACCTTCTGAACGACCGTCGCGCCTTCATCGCCGGCGTTGGAAGCAAGCTGACGCAGCGGCTCTTCAACGGAACGGTAGACGATGCGCGCGCCAATGGCTTCGTCGCCCTCAAGACCGACCTTGTCGATGGCGTCCTGGCAACGCAGCAGCGCCGTGCCGCCGCCGGGAACGATACCTTCTTCAACGGCCGCGCGGGTCGCGTGCAGCGCATCTTCCACGCGGGCCTTCTTCTCCTTCATCTCGATCTCGGTTGCCGCGCCGACGTTAATGACGGCCACGCCGCCCGCAAGCTTCGCCAAACGCTCTTGAAGCTTCTCGCGGTCGTAATCCGACGTCGTCTCTTCGATCTGCTTGCGGATCAGGTTGATGCGGCCCATGATCTCCGCGCTCGAACCGCCGCCTTCCACGATCGTCGTGTTGTCCTTATCGACAACAACGCGCTTCGCACGGCCAAGGTCGGCAAGGGTCAGGCTCTCAAGCGTCATACCGAGGTCCTCGGTAATGGCCTTGCCGCCGGTCAACACGGCGATATCCTGAAGCATGGCCTTGCGGCGGTCGCCGAAGCCCGGCGCCTTCACGGCACACGCCTGGAACGTGCCACGGATCTTGTTCACCACCAACGTCGCCAGGGCTTCGCCTTCGACGTCTTCTGCGATGATCAAGAGGGGCTTACCGCTCTTGGCAATCTGCTCAAGCAAGGGAAGCAGGTCCTTCAGCGAGGAGATCTTCTTCTCATTGATCAGAACGTACGCGTTCTCAAGGACGGCTTCCATCGCCTCGTTGTCGGTCACGAAATACGGGGAGAGGTAACCCTTGTCGAACTGCATGCCTTCCACGACTTCGAGGGTCGTCTCGATACCCTTGGCTTCTTCGACCGTGATCGTGCCGTCGTTGCCGACCTTCTGCATGGCGTCCGCAATGATCTGGCCGATCTCGGCGTCGTTGTTCGCGGAAATCGTCGCGACGCTCTTGATGATGTCGCGGTCGTCTTTCACCTTCTTGCTCATCTTCGCAAGCTGCTCGACCACCGCTTCCACGGCCTTGTCGATGCCGCGCTTGAGGGCCATCGGATTGGCGCCGGCGGTGACGTTGCGAAGGCCTTCGCGATAGATCGCTTCCGCCAACACGGTCGCCGTCGTGGTGCCGTCGCCCGCGACGTCCGACGTCTTCGAAGCGACTTCCTTCACCATCTGCGCGCCCATGTTCTCGTACTTGTCTTCAAGCTCGATTTCCTTGGCTACCGTCACGCCGTCTTTCGTGACGGTCGGGGCGCCCCACTTCTTCTCGAGGACAACGTTGCGGCCCTTGGGGCCAAGCGTGGCCTTCACGGCCCGGCTCAGTTTAGTGACACCGGCAAGCACGCCCCTGCGGGCGTCTTCGCCGAATTCCAATTTCTTTGCGCTCATCGTGCTGTCTCCTTAGTCTTGCGTAAATCGGGCATTCGATTGATGGGGGATTAGTCGATCACCGCGAGCACGTCTTCTTCGCGCATGATGATGTGCTCTTCGCCGTCGATCTTCACTTCCGTGCCCGAGTATTTGCCCATGAGAATACGGTCACCCTTCTTCACTTCAAGGGCAACACGCTTGCCGCTGTCGTCGAGACGGCCCGGACCGACCGCAATGACTTTACCTTCCTGGGGCTTCTCTTTCGCGCTGTCAGGGATGATGATCCCGCCGCGAACGGTCTCGCTGGGCTCTTCGCGCTTGACCAGGATGCGATCTGCCAGAGGACGCACTTTCATGATTCTTTCTCCTTCGGTTACAATTCGGTTGCCGATTGGTTGTTGACTTTTAGGGTGCGCCTCCCGCCATTTTGACAACTTCTACAGCGGGCTGGCGAGGAAATCGCCCGGCGCACTTCTCTCGTTGCAAGAATTAGAGCAAGCTTCATGCCCGATTCGCCGTGCTTAAGCGTAAGTTGTTTATTTGTATTAATTTAATTTCAAATTTGAGATTTCAAATTTTAAATCCCGTCAGGGGCGTTTTGCCCAAATGGCAGCCTCGTCCCCTCGTATCGCGCCATTTCGGTCACATATCCGTGCCAAAATGGCAATATGTTAGCAAACGCCGCATTTGAGTGCCAAGACGGCAAAGAGGGCGCGTCGGAGCGCTGGACCGGACTCCGCTCCTCAACCTCGCATCGTACAACCAATGCCTATCAAGTAATGATAGATACCGCCGATAGTATGTTGTGGTATGATTATGAGCAAGGTTTTGTGGTTTCCGAATCAAAGGGATTGGAGCGTCGTGAGCGCCGATCAGAGAGAGGAGCTGGTTCGTACGGAGCCCTTGCTCCGCCGCTTGGCATCCTCGGGCACCGAGCTCGTCATGGTCATGGGTCCAAAGGACGATGACAACGACGGGGCGCATTGGGTAGGTGCCGTACTGTCCGTGACGGGACGGGTGAAAAACGTCCCCACGCTGGAGCAAGCGGTCAACGACGGTCTGTTCACGTCCAGTTCCGGACGCTACCTTGCCGCTTTCGATCCGCGCCGCGCCTCACCCGAGCGCATCGCTGAAGCCCGCCTTCGGACGAGAGAAGCCGTCGCGATCATGGAAGCGCGCGCCCGTGGCGAGGTGGCCCCCAAGCGCCGGAACAGCGAAATCCGCCTTGCTCCTTCCGAACAGGCATTCGAGCGGGCCAAAGCATTCGCGAAAGACACGCGCCTCAAGTTCGAGCGCGTCTACGCCTCAGCTCGGCGAGCCTTGGAAGCAGGCGACACCAAGACGGCCCTCGCCAAATGCCAAGCCGCCCTTCAGCTTCTCCAACAAGAAGCGTTGTACGGTTCACGGCAGGATGAGTTGATCCACGCCCTCACCGAGCAAATCGAACACCTCTCCAACTCCGAACACGAGCACGAGACGTCGTAACCTCGTCTGCTCCGTCTTTTCGAACACGCGTTCTCTTCTGGGTTCTAATCTATCGCGCTCGGCATGTGCGGAACCTTGCCTGCCCGTGCGAGTATCCAATAGACGACAGTGTTCTGACCCACCCGAGCCCAACCTGGGAAAAGGAGGAAGTATGCCGAGACGAAAGAGTCTCAGTTTCGCGCACGCAGTCCTCGTGCTGGTGGTCGTGGCGGCGAATAGCCTGGCTCTCCCCGCATGGGGTATGGGACAAGAAGTCATCGGTAACGAGCCCTTGCACGCAAACAGTGAATATCCGGAAGGACTGATGCCCGTAATCAATGAGAAGCATCGTGTCTACTATTCCTGGGTGAATGGAAACGAGCACTTCTACTTTCAAGGCGAGACTGCCGCTTTGAACGATACGTTAAAACAGTTTGCTCTCGTCGATGCGCCCGAGCACAACGTCGTCCTGCTTCCTGGGCCAGGCAAAGCGCAACGCTTCGACGAGACCCCCATGGCGTGCGATTGGACGTTGCACGTTGTCGGGGGAATCGTCAAGTCGATGACCGAAAGGCGCGACGAAGCGGGCGTTTGGGATAAGCATCCAACTCTGACGGTGTATGTAAGTGGAGGAAGCATCGACTTGGATCGCATTGAACTGCCCGAGGGAATCACATTGCTCACGCGCGACGACCTCAAGGCCCGGTACCTGAAAGCGATAACCAGCACATCCGAGGAATCGCGATCTCATGCAGCCATCTTCCTCGCAACCGTCGATCCCTTCGGTAAAGACTCAGCACATGCAATCCAGACTCTCTTGAAGGACGAGGATTCGTACGTCCGCGCCTGCGCTGCCTCGTCGCTGGCCCTCATGGGGAAGATCGCGGAGAGTGCGTTGCCTGACTTGCGCGAATGCCTGAAGAACGGCGACCGCTACACCGAAAGCTATCAACGCGCCATCGACAAGATTAGTCAGGGACCCGACCTCGCGAACGAGGCAAAAGCATACGAGGAGACCGCGAAGAGTATTCTGGTTTTCACACAGAAGACCAGAGCAGCGCACAAGACTCCCTGATGCGCGGATAGCACCGGTTTGCATTTATGAATTGGTTCCATCCTGGATATCCTGTGCATCCTTGTTGAAGACTCTCTGTTTAACAGGGATGCACAGGATGTCCAGGATGAAGAAGAAGAGAATGCTCGCTAGTCGCTTGTCTTCATGAGAAGCGCCTGTACCCGTTCCCGCAGCGCGGCCACCACTTCTTCCGCAAACCACGGGTTCCGTTTCAGCCACGCCAGATTCCGAAACGACGGATGCGGCAACGGTACAAACTCCGGGAAATACTCCCTCCACGCGCGCACCGTCTCCGTGAGGTTCTTCTTCGCGCGCGCCCCAAGATAAAACTCTTGCGCGTACTGCCCCGCAAGGATTGTGAACTCACGTCGCGGAAGGTGTGCATGCAATCGCGCGTGCCACTGCGGCGCACATTCCGGCCTTGGCGGCAAGTCCCCTCCCCGCGCATGACGGCCCGGATAACACAACCCCATCGGAATGATCGCAACGCGCGACTCGTCGTAGAACGTATCTCGGTCTACCGACATCCATTGGCGCAGCCGATCCCCGCTGGGGTCGTTCCATGGAATGCCCGTCTCATGCACGCGCGTGCCTGGTGCTTGACCAACGACAAGAATGCGCGCCGTCGATCTCACCCGCAGCACGGGCCGCGGCCCGAACGGCAAGTGTGCTTCGCACAACCGGCACGCCCGGACCTCCGCAAGAAGCTCCGCGAGGGAAGTGGACTCGTCGTGTGCCGCACGCGCGGATTTCGATTCGTTTGAACCTTTCATGCGGACACTGTATCCGCCGCATGCAACCGAATCCACTGAGCACAATGGATTCATCCAACAAACCGTGCTCACACGACGATTCGCTTTCCCAGACCCAAAAAACAGGCGCCCCTCCCTGGGGCGCAGGGAGGGGCTGTGAGATCCAGGTGACTCTTCCCCAGAGAATGTGTGTGTGAACTACTGGGAACTAGTCCGTGTGGCCCGCCTCACGAGTGCGTCAATGGAAACCTCAAAATGAACTCGGCGCCATGCCAGATGTTCTCGCGAACGAGCACTTCTCCGTCGTGACGCCGCATGATGTTCCTCACCGCGGCAAGCCCGAGCCCCGTCCCGCGCTCGCCTTTGGTGGTGAAGAACGTGTCGAAGATTTTATGCCGGTTTTCTTCCGGGATACCGGGACCCGTATCGCTCACGGCGATGCATACAAATCCGTCATCGCGCCACGTGCGCACGTGGACTTCGCGCCGCCCGGCACTTGCATCCATGGCCTGGCACGCGTTGGTGAGCAAATTCAGAACCGCCTGCCGCATCAGCACGAAGTCGCCTTCACAGATGGGCAGGTCAGGCGCATAATCGCGGAACGCTTGTATCGTTAGACGTTGCATTAGCGGCGAACTGACATTCAGGCAGCTCTCCGCCAGATCGTTCACATTCAGTATGCTGAAGCGCTGCGTTTCATGCCGAAGGAAATTCATCGCGGTGCGGACGATGTCTGTACACAAATGGACCTGATCCTGCACGACACGCAGCCGCTCCGGCGATTTCGGTGTGTCAGGACTGCCTTGAAGGATTTCGAGCTGGCCGGTGATTACCGACAAGGGCGTGCCCAAGTCATGCAACATACCCGAGACAAATCGCCCGAGCGTCTCGAAGCGGTTTGCCTCGAGCGCCAGCTCTTCCATACGCCGGCGCTCGAGTTCCCGAAGCCGCTTCGTCAGCCCCTCCTCTACATGCCGTAACATAGCCTTGGTGTCAAAAGGCTTGACGACGTAGGCAAGCGCCCCGAATTCCACGGCCTTCATGGCCGTGTCGAGGTCTCCGTAGCCGGTAAGAATGATGACTTCCGTGTCGGGGTGGTCTGATTTCACCCAACGGAGGAGTTCGACCCCGGACTGCTTTGGCATGCGCAAATCCGTGATGACCAAGTCGAACTCCTGGCTTCGCATCATCTCTTGCGCGGAGGCCACGTCACACGCCATATGCACGTCGTGCTCTTCCTTGAGCAGCATCCGCAACGCTTGGCGCGGTCCGTTTTCGTCGTCGACTACCAATACGCGACCCCGTACCCGTTGGTCTGGCGCACGCTCCATGTACGTTTCCACCCTTACGTCGCGGGGGTCCGTCGTTACTTGAATGGTCATGGGGACTACCCCTCCCTTTGCCTAGAAAGACAAAGCAACCCCCGTGCCTTTTGTCAAGAAAGGACCTATGCTATTTTCATGAAAGGAGTTACAGCGGAATCGGGATTTTCAGAGGGTGAACATTTTCGTACACCCCTTCGCGAATTCTTGTCATTCTGTTCGCTTTTGAACACACTGACGCAGTCCCGGGCGTCGCGGCCTTCTCCTCGGAACCCGGTGTCACCTGGTACTCATGAACGGCCGCCCCCCCTCACACTGCATCGCTAACGAAACGCCGCAGGCACGACAGCCTCAAGCCCCAATAACCCACACTGTTTCTCTCTGGAGTGCCGCAGGCACGGCAGACTCCAGCCTGGGATGAGATTCGCGGCAACGGCGCGAATCGAAACCCCAGGTACCCGCCCCCCAAAAGATGAGAGTCCTGAAAGGGCGATAGCAACCTCTAATATTCTGCTTCCTGCCAGATACCCACCGGAAAAAGTGCGCATACTCCTGTGAAGAAGTGTACGGGGAGCGTTGTTTTCCGGCGAAACACTTGAAATCGACGCTCACTTGTGGTTTACTTGCGCAACGCTCGCGAAATACCCCGTAGGTTATCTCGCGAATAACTCAGAAGGAATGCAGACTGTGAACGGGACCTCGAACGTGCATATGACGCTCCAAACCGCCATGAAGCGAATGGCGGGGTGGCACGTTGCCCCCACGTTCGCTGGCGTGGTGGTGCGAATCACCCCGCGCGGGTCCCGCCTCGAGGCGCCTCCTATCGGATAGGCCCAAGAGACCACAGGCAGCTATAAAAAGCGCCGCAGGCGGAACCCAAAAGCGCCTGCGGCGCTTCTCATTTTAGTCGCCCCGCGAGGGGCAGTTACGTACCAGAAACCAAGTGTTCCGAGAGGAACGGGCAAGCAAGCAAGGGAGAACAATCATGAAGCGCAACCATCGAATGTACCTCAACTCGCGACCGGTGCCCCGAGTGGGCGAACGAGCTTTTACCAACACGAAGACGATTACGACGGCACAAAGAGAGTCCGAGGGACGAAGTAGAAGAGGAGAATCCGGCCATGGCACGGTTTAACGTAGAATTTTGGGAAATTCCCACAAGCGCGGCCTATCTTGAAAGCATCCCCGCCGAGAAGGCCCTGTGGTTTGAGACAGCCGAAGACCGGGAGCGGCGGTATGCGCTCCAGGAGTTCTTTCAGAGTGTTCTGCCTGTCGTCCAAGAACTGATCGACGCGCAACTCACGGAACGGCAGAAAGAAGTCCTCAAGCTGTATTACTTCTGCAACAAGACGCAGGAAGACATCGCCGAAATGCTGGGTCTAACCCAGTCCACCGTCAGCAGGCACTTGTTCGGAACGGCGCGCAACGGCAAGAAAGTAGGCGGTGCACTCGCCAAACTTCAGAAAGCCGTTGAGAAGACTGCCGGTTCGGAAGTCGACGAGGCGTTGGCGGCTCTCAAGATACGCTTCGAATCATCCAGCGTCGCGGCTTAATCCGCCAGCACGCAAACCATTCGACCCGCGCCCTACGGCGCACGCCCTTCCCTCCTCTCCCCTCGGAGGGAAGGGCCGTTTTGTT
>JAIBAQ010000206.1 GCA_019695095.1 Candidatus Hydrogenedentota bacterium | reverse complement strand
ACCTCAAGAAAGTTCACTCCTGCCCATGTCGCATAGCACAAGCTGCCCCAGAAACGCGGATTCGCCTCGATCACATTCACGCGCCCGTTTCGCTCATCGATCCGCATGTCCAGATGCATCACACCGTGGTAGCCGGTTGCCGCAACAAGGCGCTCTCCAAGTTCGTACACCTCGTCGTGCTCGAGAAAGTTGATGGCCGCATTGTCCATTCGCTGTTGGATGGCCCACGCGACGATGCGGCCATGATCCGCCATCAAGCTCAAATCGATATCTTCGCCCGGCAAATACTCCTGAATGAGGTATGGCGTCTCTTCACTAGGCTTCAATACCGAAACGTGTTCACGCAATGCCCTCTCGTCCTCTTGCACCTTGAAACCGAAACTGCCTTCTCCCCAGGAAGGTTTCACGATAACCGGATACGGCAGCGCAGCCGCGGGTAACTCGCACGACGTGATGCGATGCGACTGCGGTTGAGGAATCCCGATTTTCATTGCGACCCCATGGAATTGCCACTTGTCGTACAACGCATCGAACTGATTCAGTTCCGGTATGGGATAGTGAAGCATCCCTTCCGGCAACGAATGCTGCCCCCCCGCAACGTATCGCGTGCACAGCGTATCAACTGGGGCAAAGATTCCCTTATAGCCAGAAGAAAGCTGCCCAAAGACCTCTTCCAGCAGTGTCGCATCCATTTCTGCAACGCGCCGTTGCGGCACTGGAAAGATCCGGCCAACATGCGCTTGCCTGCACCACGAAGCCCCCGCGAAATCCGTCACGACATCGCACGGCAATCCGCAGAGTCCTGCTGCCCACACCGCATTCCGCGTCAGCGCCGGTGTCATCGAAAGAATGAGTACGCGCTGGACTTTGTTCGTGTTCGAATTCTCGCAGTAGCGTACGCTGCTCATGTTGACGACGCCAGCCTCTTCCACGTAAAGACGCGTTGAGCCAGCAACACACTGAGCAACACGATTCCCGCGATCCCTGCGCCCCGTACGGCCACCACACGCCACGGTTCATAACGTATGGTCAGAAGTACCATCGCCACGAAGTACGTCGAGGGCGAATAGATCGCAATGCACAGCAAGGCTTTCCATCCTTCGGCGTGACGCGCGCCCGCTGTCCAGATGAGTGGCCCTGGCTGCTCTTGCCACGCATGAGCTCTGTTCATGTCCAGCCAACGGTACGCACGTGCTATGTTCCCCATCCACGTCGTTCTGTCGAAGCGAACCTTCATTTCATCCGGCCATCTGACTACGCACAGATACGACGCCAACACCGCGCTCATGAAGATACCGTAATCTCCGATGACCAGAAACGCCGCGCCAACGTGCACCGACGCCGCGAACCAGACTGCTGCGTCATGTCGTCGCGGTACAAAAAACAAGACTCCGGCGCACAACTCCGCCGCGATGATCCACCAGCACATCGCAGCCGCCAGCGATTTGCCGGGAAACACGGGCGCAAGTGAGAGATAGATGTCCGATTGAAAGACGGAGCCCAGGAAATAGTGAAAGTACTGGCCTGTTTGCCAGTCCGGGTCGCACAGCTTGTTCAGCCCAGCGCCAAGATACATCACGCCCAATTGCCAATACAGCAAACGCGGCGCTCTTCCCCTTTCCTGCAAGCTTGTCAGCAAGAAGATCATCGACACAAAGACAATTGCGTTGCGGTAATAGACCTTCGACGAAAGTACCCCGAGCAGAAACACCGCGCCGATGATTCCACACTGGATACGCACCGCGCGATTGAACAGGAGACACGTCGCCGAGACCAGAAACACGGCCTTCAGTGTGCGGCGAAAAGCAGGCTCTGGCAATGCATCGAAAATAGAGAAGAACGGGGCGAAGGCATTCGGGAAACCATTGTGATACCCCTTTAACACCAGACCAATCACAATGAGCTTCGCCATCAGCAGCACGTTCGGCTGAAGCGCCGTGCCATCAATCCGAAAAGGCTCTCTGGCAATGCGTCCTAAGGTGCTGAGACGAGTGGCCATTGCCATAGCCGTTCCTCTCCGCCATTGGTCCTGTAACGGACCTGCACCTCAGCCTTGTCACCCGGACGATAGACCCCTTCCACATGCGCTACGACATCGGTGATTTCCTGGATGGCCCTTGGATTGACCGACTGGGCCGGAATGCGATAGCGCTTCTCGATCTCCTCCGGTGAGAGCGATCTTCCTTCGATTTCAACAGCGATTCGATACTCGTTCTGCGAATCGTACGGCGCCCAGCAAAAGTATCGCATCGGCCCGAACCTCGCCGCGCCAATCATGACAATCTGTGCTGCCAGTATCGATATGCCGATAGCCAACCTCACCGCCCCAACATGCCTCCAGCTTGTTTTCGGTCCAGCCATGCCTCATGCCAAATATGGTGTAATCCTATGGAACTGTAGGACTTCCGTCAATTCGGCAATTCCTGGCGAGAAAAGTCTCGTTGTTCGATTTGAATTGCATGAGCCCGCACCCTAGACTATTTCTCCAATAACAGGGGTTATTGAAGCAATATAGGGGTTTGGGACTGTTTACTGCGACCGCTTGATGGTGCGCGGGATCTCAAACCAACACATCTCAATACAATGCAGTTTGCGAAGCGAGTAGTCCTTACTCGCTATTTCTCCAAACTCAATCCCCAATCAAACCATGCAAAACACAAACACTACAGACAAAAAGCAACTTGCCGCACTTACCCTCGGGGCCCTTGGCGTCGTATACGGCGATCTGGGTACAAGCCCCTTGTACACCATCCGGGAGTGTTTCACCGGAATTCACGGCCTCGATCCCACTCGCGACAACATACTCGGAGTGCTCTCCCTTATTGTCTGGGCGCTGGTCCTCCTAATCTGCGTCAAGTACATGATCCTGGTGTTGCGCGCCGACAACCGTGGCGAAGGCGGAATCCTCGCGCTGATGGCCCTTACGCACTCCAAGCCGGGCGCGGCACACATCCTGAATCGTAGATTCGTCGTTATCCTCGGTCTATTCGGTGCCGCGCTTCTCTATGGAGATGGCGCTATTACTCCCGCGATTACCGTGCTCGGCGCGGTAGAAGGACTCCATACCTCCACCGACTTCTTCGAACCCTATGTGGTCCCATTGGCCCTGGTCATCCTCGTCTTCCTGTTCTCGTTCCAGCGGTTCGGAACGGCCCGCATCGGCGCATTGTTCGGCCCGATCATCGTGCTCTGGTTTCTCACGCTCGCGGCGCTCGGCATCGCAGGCATCGTGCAGGCCCCCGGTGTTCTTGCCGCTCTCAACCCGTACTACGGCATTCGATTGCTCGTGACCAGCGGATGGACCGGATTCGTCGTACTAGGCGCCGTCTTCCTGGCCATCACCGGCGGCGAGGCCCTGTATGCGGACCTGGGACACTTTGGCCGCAAGGCCATCGTGTACGGTTGGTTTGGCTTGGCGTTGCCGTCGCTCCTGCTCAATTACTTCGGACAGTGCGCCCTGCTCCTATTGGCCAGCGGGCCCATTGAGAATCCCTTCTACGCGCTTGCTCCCGCATGGGGCGTCATGCCGCTTGTTATTCTCGCGACTGCCGCCGCAATCATCGCCTCTCAGGCGGTCATTTCCGGCGCCTTCTCGCTCACACGCCAGGCCGTGCTGCTTGGCTTTCTGCCGCGAACGAAGATCGTTCACACGTCATCGGAATTGATTGGCCAGATCTATGTGCCCGTGATAAATCGCATCCTGCTGGTCATGACCGTGGCGCTGGTGCTCTTCTTCCGCACATCCGGTAACCTTGCCGCGGCATACGGATTTGCCGTCACCGGCACCATGCTCATAACGACCATGCTGCTTTTTGTCATTGCGCGCGAACAGTGGGGTTGGAGCATGCGCCGTGCCCTGCCCGTCTTCGGCTTCTTCCTCATCATTGACCTGACTTTTTTCTCCGCGTCTGTTGTGAAGATACCCCACGGCGGCTGGTTCCCTCTGGTTTCCGCGTTGTGCGTCTTCGCGGTCATGTCCACTTGGCGCACCGGCAGGCATATGCTGCGCGAGCAGTTCCAAAAACGTCTTTTGCCGTTTCCCGCCTTCATCGACGACGTGGCCCACGGTGAACACCGTCCGCATCGTGTGCCGGGTGCCGCGATCTTCATGACGGGCAACTTTGACGGTACGCCGCCAGTCCTTCTTCACAACCTCAAATACAACCGCATCATCCACGAGACGGTGGCCTTGCTTTCCATTGTGATTGAAGAGGTTTCCCACATCGCCGAGAACGAGCGAATCAACGTTGAAGACCTGGGTCATGGGTTCTACCGTATTCAGGCACGGTACGGCTTTATGGAATCGCCGGGGGTCACTGAAATCCTCGCCCTGTGCAAAGAGAAGGGACTGGCCTTCAACCCAATGACCACCGGTTTCTTTCTTGGCCGTGAAAGCGTGCGAATCGAGAAATCCAAATCTATGCCGAAATGGCGCTTACGGCTCTTCTCCTTCCTTTCGCAGAATGCACAGCCCGCCACATCGTTCTTCGAGATCCCTGCCAATCAAGTGGTCGAGTTGGGCCTGCACGTAGAGCTCTGATTCTCGCGACAGGAGGAGTTGCGTTCCCTGATTGTGACTCTTTACGATTGAAGTCCAACAATAAGGGGGTCACGATGATAACGTGCCGCGCATTCGTTGTCTCAGCAGTCTTCGTGTTCGCGCTGGGTGCTCACGCCGCCACGATCGCAGTTCCTGGCGACGCGACTACGATTCAACAGGCCATCGACCGCGCCGCTCCCGGCGACATCGTTTCCGTGAAAGCAGGGCAGTATAACGAGCACGTGCTTCTGAAGCCGGACGTTAGTCTCGTTGGCGAAGGCAAGGACAAGGTAATCGTACAGTCTGACTGCAACGAATCTCCGGTCTTGAAAGCGCAGGACTGCGTTAACGTCGAGGTTACTGGAATCAGTTTCAAACACCTGCCCGGTCAAGCCAAGAACGAATCCAAAGAAATACGCCCGGTTTGTCACTTGAGCAACTGCACGTTGAAGCTGATCGACTGCGCAGTATCCGGTTCACCGACGACCGGTGTCGTGTGTCAAGGAAAGGGCGGCGTGGTCCTGCGCGGGTGCTCCATTGGCGGTAATGCTGGGAACGGCGTTTGGGTCACAGAGGACGCTGTTCTTCTGGCGGATAAAACAGATGTCTCCGAAAACACCCGTGGCGCTGGACTCTGGGTCAGCGGTCCCGGTACCAAGCTCACGCTGCAAGATTGCACGGTCACCAAAAATGGAGTGGCGGGCGTATATGCGAACGATCGCGCTACGTTGAAGGCGGCCGCGTGCAAGATTCAGGAGAACGCGGGAGAAGGCCTGGCAATTATGAATCAGAACACGAAGGCCTCCGTGACCGATTGCGTGCTTGAGGGCAATGGCCGTTCGGGATTATTCGTCGATTCCGAGGCAACGGACAAGGTCGAGGCCCGAGGCAATACCCTTGCAGGAAACGCCACCATCAATCAGGGTGGGGTCCAGGTGCTGATGATCAATGAGCAGTTTGACGCCCTTGAAGCGATTGCCAAGCGGCTGCGTGACGAGAAGCTCCGCTGGGCGAACGGGGATTGGCAGTTGGATCGCTTCTATTACTGGCTGGCCCTGCAATGCTATTTCCTGAACGCATCAAACGAGGCCGTTCACTTCGCGCGCTTAGAGAAGTGGAAGACCGCCTACCCGGATTCGATTACCTGGCGTCTAGTTCTTGCGGCCTCATACCGCCAATGCGGATGGAGAGAACGAGGGACCGGCTTTGCATCAATCGTGACCGAGAAAGGTTGGCAAGAGTTTGCCAAGTATCTTGGAAAGGCCCAGGCGGCACTGGACGAGGCGCGGGCGATGGAACCAAAAGACCCCGCATTCTATGTACTCTGCTTAAATCAGGCACTCGAATATCACGCAGAAACTAAGCAAGAATCGGTCATTTCTCAAGTGGAGAACATGGCGCCTGGTGCAGTCGCCCCGGATGATCGGGTCGCGAAGGCCTTCGAAGAAGGCGTCGCGGTAGAGCCCGAGTACTTCCCGCTGTACTATGCGCGAGTCCGTTCACTGCTGCCTGAATGGGGAGGCAATCCAGCATCCATGCTGCAGTTTGCCGAAGAGTCTGAAGCACGCACGGAGAAGATTCCCGGCGCATGCCTGTATTCGCGAATTGCATGGGAGATCTTCCGCTACAAGCAGATCGATTTTACGACGGATTTCCTCTTCTCCTGGAAGAAGATCGATGAAGGGTATCGCCGGATGATCCAGCACTACCCAAATCCCACCAGCCTGCAGAATGCTCTCTGCCGCCTGGCCTGCGCCTACGATGACAAGAAGACTGCCCAGGAAATGTTCACGATTCTCGGGAGCAATTGGGACGACTCTACATGGTCCAGCAACGCAAGCTATGGGGCATGGAAAAAATGGGCTTTGGAAAACGGGCCGCACCCGGGCAATTCCCTGCTTGCATTGGCCGTCAGCAATCGAAGTCTCTCGGACGTGGTTAGCGCCCTGGCGAACGGAGAGGACCCGAACACCATCATGGATAACGGGATGTCGGTGTTGGCTCGCGCGATAGACGACGAAGACCTCGGCATTGCTCGTTTACTCATCGAGAAGGGAGCGGATGTCAATCTCACGCCAAAGGGGAGCAAGCCGAATCTGCTTGTGGCGATGGAGAATGAGTCATTGAATTCCATGCAGCTTCTTCTGGAAAACAAGGCTGATCCAAACGTAAAGAGTCCCGAGGGTTGGCCGCTTCTGTCGGTGGCTGTCACGCGTAGCATGCCCAAGAAAGCGATTCTGCTTCTGGAGTACAAGGCCGATCCGAATCAGGCGTCCGGCGTCGGTACTCCGCCGCTCACGATAGCTATTGCCAAACATCTTGGATTGGTGGTCGCAAAACTTGTGGAATGCGGCGCTGACGTCAATGCGCCCGCGTCGTCGGGAAATACTCCCCTGCTTCGCGCGGCTCACGAGAACGATCTGGACTCCGTGAAACTGTTGATCGAGAAGGGTGCGAAGATTGACGTGGGCAACAATGAAGGGTGGACTCCGTTGATGGAGGCCGCGAGACTGGGTAACCTGGCAATTGTCCGGCATCTTGTCGAGAAGGGCGCCGACGTCAACAAGAAGCCGAGTCTTGGCGCTTCAGCGTTGACTTTGGCCAAGCAGAACAAGAAGACCGTGGTGGTCGAGTACTTGACCCAACACGGGGCGAAGGATTAACCGCCTGATCGAGGTATAGGTGAGGGAATCGGCTGCCGACGCGCGAGAAGTATTTCCTGCATGGCGTCGGGAAGCGATGGCGCAATCATCTCCGCGAGGCGCGTGGGGACGTAGGGAATCGTAACGCTCTCTCCGACAGGAGGGAGTGTGCACAAGCGCAGTCTTCCTCCCGCGGATTCGAGGAACACATACGCGCCGCTTTCCGCGGCGGCGTCGAGCGTGACTTCCATTTTGCGCGGCTTGCCGTCGACGACGTTTAGCACCGTGATGGTGCTTCCTTCCAGGGGGATCTTTTGGCCTTCGTCGAACTGGAACCGGCCGCTTCGGACGATCTCCATGAACTCGCCGTCCGTCAGCGAGCCGCCAACCGCTTCCAACACGAACCGCCGGTCATCGATTCGCGTCAGCACGTGGTCGGTCGGCGATGTCGATAGCGCATGCCAGGATTTGGGCCTTTCCATTCCAAAGGCATTTCGGATGAGCGGTGGATACATGCACATCAGGGGATTATCCACCGACAACACGAATACGTGCTTCTCCTCAATGTTCTCGTCGTTCATGCACGCCGACAGCGAGTTTTCGATCATCCAGTTGTTCAGGATGGTTGTCGTCGTGGAGTAGGCCGGCCACATCAACGGGGAGAACACCAGATGGATACCCGCCAACACACCGCACGCTGTGCCGTAGGCCGTTCTCTTGCCTGGGACGCGTGTCTGCCACCAGTGCCGGAGTAGAATGGCTACGAGAGCGCTTCCAGCCAGCGTGGTCGCGAGCAATAAGCGGTTCATGGGAACGGTGGCGGCCACCGGGAGCAACGACAACAGGCCCGCGGGAATCATCCATCGAATCGCCTGCCGTTCGCTTTCTTCAATACCTTTCCAGGCCTTTTTTAACAGCCACGCGAACAGGAAGACGCTCGCGATACCCGCTGCGATGATCGCGCCTCGTGTATACGGAAACAGGACCCATGGATCGAGCTGCACCGAGAGCAGCACCCCACCCACGAGCGCCAGCACCCGTTCGGTGATCATTCGGATGTATTCGAAGGGTTCGCTCATCGGATCAGCGTAGATTCCCGATCCGAACACGCCGTATCCGTAGAGTTTGTAGGCGATGACATAACCCACAGCCAGTGCGGTTGCGGGCGCTACACAGAGCGTACGTTTGGCAAACGAGTCTTTTCTGCCGAATAACTCGTAGGCGCCTGTATAGGCGAGGACTCCCAGCCAGCCTTCGCCTCCGAGCAATCCTGTTACATACCCCAACAACGACAGTGGCAGTCCCGGCTTCCAGTGGTCTTCACGCCATTTCAGGTGAGCCCACACGCCGAACAGGGGTCCCACGGTGGCGACCAGCGCGTTTACATTGGCGAGCCACACCGCAGGCATCCAGTGGGAGGCGCTCACGGCAAACAGAAGCACGGCCAGGGCGGCTGTTCGCTCGGGCAAGACCCGCCGCGCCAGCAGACCCCAGGCCACGATAATCAGCAAGTACCAAAGCAGGCTGTGGATGTGCCACCCCGCCGCGTTCCTGCCGAAGAGGTATTGGTCAAGCCAGAGCGACGCCGACGTCAACGGACGGAAGAAGCGCATTTTGAATTCGGGCAGAGTCCACCACGGGTGTGGTCCCTTTGCGATGAACGGAACCATTTCCTCCGCCGATCCCGTTCCAAATGTGAACAGTTCCGTTTTGGTTGCGGGGGCATGTTGCCCTTCCAAGACCATGAGGAGGTAGTAGTCGTCAACGAAGAAATTCAGCGCAAGTCCAGTGGCGGTAAGGCACGTCGCCGCGAAAAGCGGCACGGCTAGCATGCGCCAAAGGCCGCGGCTCGACGCTCGCGGATTACCCCCAACTGCAGGTTCAACTACCACAATTCGAAACGGCTTCCTTCTGGTATCGGGCTACTATACACTTCACAAAACCGTATACAGACCATGCAATCCGGCCTTAGGATTCAGTCTGAAGAGAGCACAAAATGCTAACGTTTTGTCGCGGAAGGTGCAAGGATATCGATGCTCGCTCAAAGACTGTGCCCTCGCCGGTTGCGGGAGGACTCGTTGCCGGAGTTATTGGACATGATTGACAAGATTCACAAGATGAATAGTCGTCAATTGGCAGCGCATGACATGGAACGAGAATCCTAGCCCGTCGCTCCGCTTCGCCGGGGCAAATGGTTCACGTGCAAGAGTTTGAGGTTCTGCAATGAGGATCTCTCACGAGCACCTGGGCATGGCGGCCGGTTAAGAACGTTATCCCGGTGGTCCGGAGACTATCTCACAGTCGTACTCCTCTCTGCGCGGTACATTAATGGGAGCGCCTGGCATCGGCGGTGCCGTGTAGGTCGCGTTTCGTTTGACGCACATGGCGTATACCTCCTTCATGAGTTCATCGCCCTCGTCTATCATCGTTGGTAGTTCCGGCGAAATGCCGCATTTCGATTTGGCATTCGACTCTTTGGGGGCGCGGTCAATCAGGTCGTCTGCTTCCTTCCGCGCTTTGCGCGCTTGTTCGAGGGTCTTGTACAACGAATCGATTTCGGACGTGCGGTCCTTTGCCGGCGTGGTCTTGGGTGGTTTGGTCTTGTTTTCGCCGTCTTTGCCCAGTTCGCCGCTTTGCGGTTGTGGTTCTTCGTGGGCGTACAGAGGGCTTGTGCGGCGGAGGGTTTGCATGGTTTCACGGTGTGCGAGGGTCTCCAGGGCGACGGCCTCTCCGATGGCGAGCAGTACGTCTATGGGCGGCGTGCGTCCGTAGCGTTGGCGGGC
>JAIBAQ010000205.1 GCA_019695095.1 Candidatus Hydrogenedentota bacterium | reverse complement strand
TGGCGGTTGCGGTCGAAGAAGGTGAGTTCTTTGTCGGAAGAGCCGATGCGTTTGAAGATGCTCTCGCCGGACGATGGATCGACGATGGGGTCGTGGTAGCCTTGGATAACGAGCGCGGGGACGCAGATGTCTTTGAGCGACGCTTCCATTGCGTCCATGACTTCGCCGAGTTCCTTGACGCCGGTAAGAGGGTTGCGGAAGTAGTTGATGTGCCGGTTCTCGGGATGGTTCTCGACAAACTCCCAGCCCGTCGCCCCGCGCTTGATGTAGGCGGCAAGGTTGTTCATCGACACGAGCGTCGACGCGAAGCGCGCCATGTATCGCCGCAGTTGCAGCGGCGCGTTGATGGAGAACACGGCGCGGACCTTGTCGCGTTTGCGTCCCGCGGCGAGCATCGCGAGCACGCCACCCGTGGAAAAACCTCCGAGGATAATGTTGTCGGTAAGGCTCTTGACGATGGCGTAGCCGCGATTGACGGATTCGTACCATTCCTCCCACGGTGTTCTCGCGAGGTCTTCGGGGGAGGTGCCATGCCCTTTTACGCGCACGCCATACACGGCATACCCGCGGCCGCACAGGTAGTCCGCGAGGGCGCGGATCTCCAGCGGCGCGGCCATGTATCCATGCACGAGCACGATTCCTGCCTTATACCTCGGAGGCACCAGCAAGAACGGCCTGCCCACTTCCGGTGGTTTGCTTTCATCGGGTAACGCGCTCGCGGCGTAATCGCTTTCGAACAGATCGAGGTCTTCCTGCATCATGATTGAGCGAATCTTGCTCGACAATACCGTGCGCGGAGTCTGAGCGATGTTTCGAATGATGCCCGTGAGCAACGTCAGCGGCTCGACTTCGTTTGCGATCACGGTCGTCAGCTCCGAGCTTCGCACAGTCTGAAAGTCGGTCTCCGTTCGGGTTTGCGCCACGCGTACATACCCGTCCCCTTCGCGCCGCAAAACACCCTCGCGCACGCACAGGTCGAGAAAATCCGCAAACATCGGACTCGCGTCTTCGTACAGAATGTCGCGGTACGAGCGGTCGAGGACGTGATGCAGGCGGTGTTGTCCCAGTTGCTTGATTTGGTGAACGCAGAGAAAGATCCGGTTTCGATACGCCCGTTCGGTGAACTTGCGCGCGCGCTGATATCGAATCAAAGTGCCGAAGATATGGTCATAATTCACCGTGGTGTTGCGGTAGATCTCGGCCATGTAGCGGATCATGACCCGCCGTGCCGCTTCGTTAAACCCCGATTCGGGGTCCTCTTCCATTGCGTTAAGATTGTCCTGCACCGCATCCAGGAACATGGGGCAGTCGGGAGCCTGAAAGTAATCCGAAACGGCGATGGGATCGCCGAACGTGATGTCCACGTCTGTGTCTTTCGACAAGACGGTGCCTTCGAAAGACAATTCTTCAGCAGCCCGCTTACTCAGATCCTTCGAGAGTGACCTCGCCAGCCGCAGCACCACGTTCTCCTGCGACCGGATGGGGAAGTACGTAATGTTCACCGGCACAATGACGGTCCGTTTGGACAGCGCCTCATCGATGCTCTCCAGCTCGAATCGATCCAGCACGGGCTTGACCACCTCGTCCATGCCGGGCCGTTCGCGAAAGCACGCGAGCCGCTCGCGGTAGTATTGCGCGCGCAACGCAAGCACCGCCGCGCCCGTATGCGGGGGACGCCGCCCGCTGTGGCTGTAAACACGGAACATCCCCTCGTGATCGATGACCTTCTTGTCCTTGATCATCCCGCCTTCCGGAAAAATGATCCACGGGTGATCCCCTTTCAGCAGCGAACGCACAATGATCGCGTCGCGATCCGGGTCCTTGGTCGACACGTTCCCCATCGCGAGCAGGTATTGCCCGATGCGCCCCTTGAACAATTCCGCCGCGGCGAGCGACCAGACTTCCTTGCCCGTTTGTTTGTGGATGGCGTAGGGAAGAAGCACCGTTTCTATTCGCGTGAAGTGATTCACGACGAAGATCGCCGCCATGTCGTCCTGCAGCGCTTCGAGGTTATGTAGGCGAATGTTGGCCTTGATAAAACGTGTGGCGATATCCAAGGTCCATTTCGTGGACTTTACCGCAAACTGACCCATGAACCTTTCCTTGTCGCAATGACCATTGCCGTCTGTTTGACTATAGCCAATGATGATTTGCGCCGCAATGGTAGAAGGCATATCGATTTTCGGGAGGCGCATCGCTACTGAATCGCAGCCGAGAGCGGCTGCGCCACATTGATTGTCATCCTGAGTCCGCCTCCAGCGGACGAAGGATCTGGCTTCAAACCATATACCGATTAGCGCCACGATTCATGCCCGAAACGCGGCCCCGGTAGCGCCGCGATCGCCGAGCGCGGCGTGGTGCTTGCGCCCTGACAGGGCGTTCGTTGGGTGGGGGCGGGTACCTGGGGTTTCGATTCGCGTCGGTAACGCGAATCTCACCCCAGGCTGGAGTATTTCGCGCTTGCAGCGCTCTGGAGTATCGAGTCAAATCATCGGTGTGCATCCGTGGTTGAGTCTCTTTTGGTTGCGGCACGAGGGGAGAGTCTTAATCATGTAAATCTTGTGAACCATGTCTGATTCTTGATCCGGTGGCATTGCCGACGAGTCTCTTCCTCGGCCCCCGATTGGCGTCTCCCCTCCTCCACGTGCTAAACTCGCGCTTTCCTGTAAACCCCCACAAAACACGTTTTCAATTCGGAGTGACTCATGGCGGACAAAGTTAAGGCAACAAACATTACGTGGCACGAGGCAGACATTACCCGGGAAGACCGCGAACGGTTGAACGGGCACCGAGCGGTGGTGATTTGGTTCACCGGTTTGTCGGGTTCGGGCAAATCGACGCTCGCGCATGCGGTTGAAAATGCGCTGTTTGAACGCGGCTGCCGCACCTACGTGCTGGATGGCGACAACATTCGTCATGGATTGAACAAAGACCTCGGGTTCTCTCCGGCAGATCGCGAAGAAAACATCCGTCGCATTGGCGAAGTCGCGAATCTCTTCGTGCAGGCCGGCGTCATCGCGATGACCGCCTTCATTAGCCCGTACCGCGCCGACCGCGACAAGGCCCGCACGATTGCCGGCGAGGGCAAATTCGTAGAAGTCTACGTGAAGTGCGCGCTCGATGTGTGCGAGTCACGCGACGTAAAGGGCCTGTACAAGAAGGCGCGCGCGGGGCAGATCCCTGAATTTACGGGCATTTCAGCGCCGTATGAAGAACCGGAGAAAGCAGAGCTCGTCGTCGACACGGGTGTCGAGTCTCTGGAAGAATCGACCCAGAAAGTGTTGGATTACCTGACGAGCGCGGGCATTATTCAATAAGCCTCCGCGCGCAATCCGCGTTGATACTCGAAACGAATGTGGCACCGGCGTCCCCGTGGCGCCGGTGCTGTTATTCTGTCAGGGACTCTTCGTCTTGAGCCTCACTACGCTGTCATCCCGAGTCCGCCTTACGCGGACGAGGGATCTGGCTTAAGAACTCCGCTGTGGCAGGGAATCCTGCGCGAATCCCCGTTCTCAAGGGAACTCGAAGACCACGAAAAACCCGATTATTCAGCTCCGGAAGGTACCACAACATATTGCGTGCAAAAATCCATTGTGCTACAATCGCTGCCATAGCAGGGGTTACCACGCACAATGTTTGGAAGACGCACGAAACGACCGCTTCCGTGGAGCCGTAGAGATCGGGATTCCGATGCCCAACCGGCCCAAAGTAACCCTGATGATGGCACGGCAACGCCGGTCGATGCGACGCCAGGGGAGGACCGAGCACGAGACTCGCGTTTGCCTGGCGAGACAGTCGAACCGGTTGCATGGGGCGAGAAACCCGTGACGAGCGATCCTACGCAACGGCTCTTGACGGCGCTTGGGCGCTTTCAACGTCAGTTCCTGAAGGCGCGCGAAGGCGCACAGCAAGACCAATGGTCTGACGAGTGCATGAACCACCTGATCCAAGGCGTCGAAATCGCGTTGGAACAAGGGTGGACGGACATCGTCGAAGCGCTCGGCGAGACAGGCCGCGTTCTGCAGACCTACGAAGATGCGGGGTGCGCGAACCTGTGCGTTCCTTATCTCGCGGACAGCTACGAAACCCTGTGCCTGATGGTTGGCGATCTTATCGTCGGCAAAACGCGTTCAGGCGCAATGCAGAAATGGCGCGAACGTTACGAATCCGCTCTTCGCGAAGTCGCGGCAGCGGGCTTGACCCTTGTCGCCGATGATGACGGCGAATCACCCCCGCGCCGACCTGCCGAGCCCCGCAAAGTGACGTCTCCTCCGGTGTTGACGGTGGTACCGCCGTCTCCTCCATTGCAGGCGCCGAGGCAAGATACACCAATCACGTCCGAGCCAGAGCCCGCGCCGCCGCCCCCGCTGCCTTCTCCGCGTGGCGCCAGCGGCCTGACCCCGTTGGGCGAATTACCGCCTCTAAAGCCTGTTGTGGTGCCGGAAGCGCGGTTTACGCCGCCGCCACTGCCCCCGCAACAAACGGACACGCGCGGTACCTTGTTTGATGAGCTTTCGTCCGCGGACGACGATTCGGTGGACATCCCCGAGTTGCCGGAGATGGGAGACGAGCCCCTTTCCCTGGATTTGGCGTCGTTCGCCGAAGAAGAGGAAGCACAACCGGAGCCTGAGCCGGTGATGTCCGAAGAGGAGCCGGAAGAGGTTCCGCCCGCGGCACGCGCGTTGGCAGTAGACGTTGTCGAATTGCTGGACACGTTGTGCGATGGTCTTGCGCGGATTGAGAACGAGCCCGAAAGCAGCCTCAGCACGGTATTTCTCGCCATGGACGACGGTCTTTCCACGTTGGAGGACCGGGCGCGTCAGCTTGGCTGGCATGGTTCGATGCGGGCGTGCCGCACAATGGCTCGCCTGTGCGAGGGGATGAGCAATAGGCGGCCCGCAAAGGATGACAAGTTCTTCGAACTGGCCTACGCATTCGGCGGCGTGTACGGTGAGGCGCAATCGCGCATGGAAGATCCGGCGCTGACGACATGGCAGAGCGAATGCGATGCCCTTATGGAAATGTGGTTGCACGCCCCCCCACAGGAAGTCCCCGCGGCGGCGGCCATTGCAGCCGAAGCCCCGGAATTGAGCGATGAGAACGCCAACGACCTACCCACTATCGAAGCGGAAGGGGGGAACGAAGTCGTGAGCGAAGTGCAGGAACCTGAACGGGCGGAACAAGCGGCCACAACACACGCATCGACACCCGTCCCCGAAGACGATACGGCGGCATCGCTGTTGGACACGGCCCGTCAAGCCGTGGCGGGCGGGTCCATCGCCGACGCGAAATTCTTCGCGATGCGCGCAGCCGTCAGCATTGCGAAGAAACAGGTCGCCGAGACGGAGACCCGCGTGCGCACGCTGGAACTTCGGCACCAGGAATGCGCGCGGAACATCGAAGTGGCGCGCGAACAGGTCCAGCAGGCGGAAGCCTCCGTAACGGAAGCCGAGCGGCAAGTAAACGAAGGCACGGAGGCAAAATCCGAGCGGGGCCGGCATGCGGAAGGCGTGCAGACAAGTCTTGACGGAATCCAATCGCGAATAGACGATTTGGCGGAGCGCATACGCGAGCTTCAAGAACAGCTTGAGGAAGCGGAGCGGCAACATGCCGCAACGCAGACGGCGCTGGAAGAAGCGCGCGCCCAGGAAACGGCCGCGAGTTCGCGGCTTGAAGAGTTGAAGGGCAATGAGCAGCACGCGCGCGTCCAGTTGGAAGACGCGCGGCAGCAAGTGAAGGTGCATCAGCGCCGATTGACGGAAATCGAAGCCGCGATGGAGAAATCGCGCGAGTTGCTGACGAGGCAGCGCGCATCGGTCGCGGAAATCGAACAGACGATAGAACAGGTCAGGACCGCGGAGACGAGCGATGCAGCGCGCGCGGACGACCTGCTGTTTTGACGCATGGGCGCAGGCATGGAGGCCGGCCGCCGCATAAACGGATCTTCCTGGCGTGGAACCTGGCGACGACGAAGGGGGAAGCACTTGGCTCGTCCGTTTCGCGAGGAGGCGCCATTGATGTCCACGCACATGCCAGACCTGCCCGCGTGGATCGGATGGGTTGGAATTCATAACCAAGCGTAGGGACGTGCAGTGCGCAAGAAAACGGAGATTGTCGGCGCGGTAGACTTCGGGTCCCGCGAAATTCGCGTGCTTATCGCGCGCCAAACGCCAGACGGGACCATCAACGTGATGGGGCACGGCACGGCGCCTGCTCAGGGGTGTGTGTCGCAGGGAGTGATTCAAGATCGCGCGGCGGCGCAGGTCGCACTAAAACACGCCTTGACGGAAGCGGAACGCGAGGCTCGCACTCGTATATCGAGCCTATTCGTGGGCGTGAACGGCCGCAAGATCGAGACCTTCATCCGCGAAGGGAACGTGCGGGTGGATCGCGACGTTGTTGAACCGCGGCACATGGACGAAGCGCGCGACATTGCCTCGCGCGACATCCTCGCTCCCGGCAAGAAGCTGTCGTCGTCGGTGAGCGCCGAAGAGTGGTATGTCGATGACATGCGCGTGATCGATCCGCTCGGGATTCGCGGCCAAGTGCTGAAAGTCCGCATCCATTTCGCGCGCCTTCCATCGGTAATCGAAGACAACATCGTGGCATGCGTCGAATCGCAGAGCCGTGAACTCGAAGACTTGATCTTTGTCCCCTTGGCATCGTCGCTGGGATGCCTGACTCCTGAAGACATGGAGTTGGGCGTTGGTGTCTTGGACCTGGGACGGAGCACCACCGGACTCGCCGTCTACCGCGATTTCCGCGTGTTGGCCTCGCACTGTTTCGAGTGGGGCGGCTACCAGATCACGCGCGACGTGGCGGCAGGGTTGCAGGTTTCCTTCGAAGAAGCCGACTCCCTCGTGCTGGAATATGGGATTTCCGACGATTTCATCCGCGAGGAATTTGCCACCGGCAGCGTGTTGGAGCGCCCCGAAGACCGCGCAACCCCGATCAAACTCAAGTCTGCGGTTCCGGGAGCGCCTTCGGTCGTCGACCGGAACGAGCTGGATGTCGTGATCTACGAACGGGCCAAGGAACTGCTGGTGAAGGTGCGGCAGCATCTTCAAGCGCGCGGGCTTGCGAAGAATCTTGTGCGGGGCGTTGTGCTTACGGGTGGGGCGAGCGTGATTAAGAACTACCCGGCGCTGGCCGAAGCCGTGTTTCAGGTGCCGTGCCGCGTGGGTTTCCCCAATTCCGTGGATATTCGCCAGGAACCGGTGA
The DNA here is from genome assembly GCA_019695095.1 of Candidatus Hydrogenedentota bacterium. Classification (NCBI taxonomy): domain Bacteria; kingdom Pseudomonadati; phylum Candidatus Hydrogenedentota; species Candidatus Hydrogenedentota bacterium. The sequence goes on along the minus strand of JAIBAQ010000205.1, from coordinate 2,900 downwards.
AATCCCCCGCGTTTTCGGCGAGTATTGGCATTGTCCGCCATGCGTTTGACTACCGTGCCGCGGCGAAAAATGGTCATGTCGAGGCCCGCGGACCGGTCGTGGCCATGTCGAAGCGAGTAGGTCGTTTCTTGAAGCGGTACTTCTTTTAGGACAAATTCGGCATCCGGCTGGCGGTCCCAGACCGCTGAGCAAGGGTCGCGCGCCGGGGCCGTTATTTGATACGATGCTGGTTCCTGAACCCGCAGCCGGAACTGCGGGAGAGGGCGTTTTGTAGTATGGGTCGAAATGGCTCGTGGGGTTGCCTTTCAGTGGACCGGATTCCGGATCGGACGCAAACGGGGTAATCGCGAGGACGGACGTATGGCGAAAGTTTGCACGTTTACGGTAGTTCCAAAACTCCCGGCCAAGCTGGAGCGCCTACGTACGCTAGCGCACAATCTATGGTGGTGCCTCGATCCCGAGGGAATCGACATTTTCTTCCGCATCGACCGCAATCTCTGGGAACAAACCAACCAGAATCCGGTGTCGGTGCTCGGTCAGGTGAGCCAGAAACGTTTCGAGGAACTGGCAAAGGACGAAGGATTCCTTGCGCAACTCGACCGTGTGTGCGCGCGCTTCGAGGAATACATCGCGAACGGCAAGACGTGGTCTGAAAAACACAAACATGCCCCGAAAGGATTTGGCGTCGCCTATCTCTCCGCGGAATTCGGATTGCACGAGTCCGTGTCGATCTATTCCGGCGGTTTGGGTTTGTTGGCAGGCGATCACCTCAAGAGCGCGAGCGACCTGGGGTTGCCTCTCACGGGCGTGGGCCTGTTGTACCGCGAAGGCTATCACCGCCAATACCTGAATGCCGATGGCTGGCAACAGGAACGCTATCCGCGTAATGACGTGTTCAAGATGCCTGTCGCCCCCGTCAAGGACAAGGCAGGAAAGCATCTGACCGTCGATGTCGATATGGCTGACCGCGTGGTGAAGGTCCGCTCGTGGAAATGCCAGGTGGGCCGCGTGCCGCTGTATCTGTTGGACACGGATTTCGACGCGAACGACCCGGACGATCGCGAGATTACGGCGCGATTGTACGGCGGCGACTTCGACATGCGTATCCGGCAGGAGTTGGTGCTTGGCGTTGGCGCCGTAAAGACCCTTCACGCACTGGATATTCACCCGACCGTTTACCACATGAACGAAGGCCACGCCGCGTTCATGAGCCTCCAGCGCATCAAGGATCTGATCCAACAAGAGAAGTTGACCTTCGAACATGCGTTGGAAGCCGTGAAAGCCGCCAGCGTATTCACCACCCACACGCCGGTTCCCGCGGGTAACGATATGTTCTCGCCGGAGAGCATCACGCACTATTTCCGCAAGTACTGCGAAGAAGTCGGGATCACCCTGGAGCAACTCTTGGCGCTAGGCCGCCAGGATCCGTCCGATGCTCGCGAACCCTTCTGCATGACGGTTCTCGCCTTGCGGACGTCTGCGGCCGCAAACGGCGTGAGCAAGCTCCACGGCGAAACCGCGCGGCACATGTGGTCGCGCACGTGGCGGGATATCCCCGAGGACGAGGTGCCCATTACGTCGATCACCAACGGCGTTCATACCCGGTTCTGGGTGTCTCGCGACCTCGCGGGCCTCTACGACCGGTATCTTGGTCCCGCGTGGGTGAGCAACCCCGCTGACCCGGATGTATGGGCGCGCATCGTGGATGTGCCCGACGCCGAACTGTGGCGCACCCATGAGCGGCGCCGCGAACGCCTCGTGAATTTCGCGCGCCGCCGCCTGACCAACCAACTCATGAGCCGCAGCGCTCCCAGCGTGGAAATCCGCGCAGCCGCCGAAGTGCTCGACCCCGAGGTCCTCACCATCGGGTTCGCGCGGCGCTTTGCGACGTACAAGCGCGCCAACCTTTTCCTGATGGACCCGGAACGTCTGCTGAAGATTCTCAAGAACGAGCAGCGTCCCGTGCAGTTCATTATTGCCGGGAAGTCGCATCCGCAGGACAATCAGGGCAAAGAACTCATTCGCAATATCGTGCACTTCATTCGGCGCTACGACGCGCGGAATCAAATCGTCTTTCTCGAAGACTACGATATCAACGTGGCGCGCTACATGGTGCAAGGCGTCGATTGCTGGCTTAACACACCCCGCCGTCCCATGGAAGCAAGCGGCACAAGCGGTATGAAGGCCGGCGCAAACGGCGTGCTGAACATCAGCATCCCCGACGGCTGGTGGTGCGAGGCGATGGACTTGGCCGAGAACGGCTGGAGCATCGGCCGCGGCGAGATGTTTACCAACCACGACGAGCAGGACATCACCGAGAGCGATATGCTCTACGAGATCCTCGAACGCGAAGTGGCGCCGGCGTTCTACGATCGCGGTCGCGACGGCCTGCCGCGCCGCTGGATCGAGCGCATGAAGAACGCTATCCGGACCATTTGTCCTGTTTTCAACACGCATCGCATGGTGCAGGAATACACGGATCGCTTCTACATTCCCTGCACCGTCCGTCGGAACGAACTGCGCGACAACGAGCGCAGCCGTTCTCTTGCGCTCTCGAACTGGAAGCAGAAAGTCCGCGTGTGCTGGGCGAAGGTCGCCATACTGGGCGTGGAATCCGGCCCGACGGAGAATCTGCCCTTCGGTTCCTCGTTGCCCGTAACGGCTGACGTCCAGCTCGACAAGTTGAAGGACTCGGACGTCATCGTCGAGACCTACTACGGTGAAATGGGAGCGCACGGCCGGATCGAAAACGGCAAAGCCGTGCAAATGGCGTGCAAGCAGAAACTCGACGGCAGCATCTATCGCTTCGAAGGGGCCATCCCCTGCGATAAAACGGGGCAGTTGGGCTTCACCGTGCGCGTCATCCCGAACCACGCGGACTTGATGGAGAAGCACGAGAC